>JAHZKP010000027.1 GCA_022600345.1 Alphaproteobacteria bacterium
GAAACAACGCGATACGATTCTCCACAGGACAGCTCTCCCTGAAAGGCATCGCCCGAACCTCCATTTGTGATTCGGACAAAGCTTGAACTGTCAGGAATGCTCCCGGTCTATTCTGTCAGGGATGTCCCCGGTTTGTACCGTAAAGACCCAACCCAACGATCCACACCCAGACGGAAAGGAACGATTGCATGACTGACGCAACACTTGAAACCAAGGCTGGCGGTTCTGCCGACGAGCGCCTCGCATTCGACGAATTGAATGAGGCGTTTGCTGCGTTCAAGGACACCAATGACGAACGTATTGCAGCACTTGAGCGACGCTCCGCCGATGCGCTCATCGACGATAAGCTGGAGCGGCTTTCTCAGGTCATCGACAACCAGCAGCAGAAACTGGACGAACTGGCCTTGAAGGCGGTCCGGCCGCCGCTTGGGTCTGAGCGTGGCACCACCACCCAGACTACGGCCGCCGCTTTGCAGCACAAGTCGGCGTTCCACTCTTATGTGCGCGGCGGCGAAACGCAGGCGTTGCGAGGCCTCGAAGAAAAGGCGCTCTCGGTTGGTTCCGACCCCGATGGCGGCTACCTTGTGCCAGAGGAAACCGAAGCAACCGTAAACCGCGCGCTGAAGGACATCTCGCCAATCCGCTCGATTGCCGGTATCCGCCAGGTTTCGGCATCCGTCTATAAGCGGCCGTTCGCGATCACCGGTCCGGAAACCGGCTGGGTTGGCGAGACGGCAGCCCGCAGCCAGACAAATTCCCCGACGCTTGCTGAACTGTCGTTCCCGACCATGGAACTCTACGCCATGCCGGCAGCAACCCAGAGCCTGCTGGACGATAGCGCCGTCAACATCGATGAGTGGCTGGCCGAAGAAGTACGCATCGCATTTGCCGAACAGGAAGGAACCGCTTTCGTCACCGGCGACGGCGTCAACAAGCCCAAGGGCTTCCTCGACTACACAACGGTCGACAACGCGTCCTGGACCTGGGGCAACGTCGGCACGGTCTCGACCGGTTCGGCAGGCGCCTTCCCGGCATCCGATCCAAGCGATGTGCTGATCGACCTGATCTACGCCGTGCGCTCCGGCTACCGCGCCAACGCCCACTTCGTCTTGAACCGCTCGACGCAGGCAGAAATCCGCAAAATGAAGGACGCCGACGGCACCTATCTGTGGCAACCGGCGACACGGCCCGGTGAAGCTTCAACGCTGATGGGTTTCCCGGTTGTTGAATCCGAAGATATGCCCGATGTCGCAGCCGATAGCCTGTCGGTCGCATTCGGTGACTTCCGCCGGGGTTATCTGATCGTTGACCGGGTCGGCATCCGCGTGCTGCGCGATCCATACTCCGCCAAGCCCTACGTGTTGTTCTACACCACCAAGCGCGTTGGCGGCGGCATCCAGGACTTCGACGCCATCAAGTTCCTGAAGTTCGCAGCCTGAGGCGGACCTTGAATTTCCAACAATTCTGCTTGAGGCGCTTCCATCGCGGGACCGCCTCTTTGCATCCCCCCCGTGCCCGTCTCTCCTCCCCGGGCACGCAACTTCTGAAACGGCGTAGCGCTGCCTTCACCAGGCTGGCCCTGCGCCGTTTCAGCTTTTCAAACACCCTTCGCTAATTCGCATCGAACCAACATGCCAACAACTCTGGGGAACGCCGAATGTCACTGCAAATGACCAGCGGGCCGGCCATCGAGCCGATAACTCTTGCCGAGGCGAAGGCGCATCTGCGCGTCGATGGCACCGAGGAAGATCAACTGATCTCAAGCCTGATCTTGACTTCCCGCTTGCACATCGAAGCAGCCTTAGGCCTCGCGCTGATCACGCAGGCCTGGAAGTTGCTGCTGGACAAGTGGCCTAAAACCGCAGAGGTCCGAATACGTCTGCGCCCGCTCCAATCGGTCAGCGAGGTGAAGGTCTACGACACCGACGGACAAGCCGCCATAGTTCCACCCGAACACTACATCTCCGACACCACCGGCAACCCGGGGCGCCTGGTTCCCGCACGTCAGGGATGGCCCCAGCCCGGCCGCCGCGCCAATGGCATCGAGATCGCTTTCACCGCCGGTTACGGCGATGCTGAAACCGATGTGCCAGCGCCCATCCGCCAGGCCCTCTTGCTTCTTGTCGCGCACTGGTATGAACACCGCGACCCCGTCGAAATCGGCACACCCGGTGTTGCCATTCCTGCTGCTGTTTCCCGTCTCCTGAAACCTTACCGATTGGCGCGGCTATGAACCCATCCGATGGAAAATTCCGCATCGGCGATCTGCGTCAGCGCATTGCCATCGAAACGCCACAGCGCGTCAGCGACGGCGGTGGCGGGGCTGATGAAACCTGGGTGTTGGTCGCCAACGTTTGGGCAAGCCTCAGGCCGTTAAGCGGCAATGAGCGCCTGGAAGCCGATGCCGTGGCGGGAACAGTTAGCCATGAAGTGGTGATGCGCTATCGCGATGGCCTGGGCGGCGAACAGCGCCTGCGCCTGGGCGACCGGCTGTTTGATCTGCGCGCTGTCATGGATGTCGACGAACGCCACAGATATCTGCGCTGCCTGGTCGAGGAACGCGACCTGTGAAGATGTCAGTTCACGTCGTGGCGGCCGGTAGACTTTTTTCAAGCCGCGCTGTCGAGCGAATGCGCGAGCGAATATTGGCAGCCAGACGGCAGGCCGACCTGCGACCCGCACCACCAATAGCCAACCAACCTGAGCCACTTGACGACACGTCACAAAACCGCGCCCGCTCCAGGCGGCCGAACCCGCGTCGTGACAGAACTTGAAGGAGGATCATAAATGGCAAGTTCTAGTTGGGCGCTGCAAAAGGCAGTCTTCGCTGCTCTCACCGGCGACACCTCCCTGATCAGTGCAATCGGCGCGGGAAAGGTCTTCGACGATGTCCCCAGGACTGCCGAATTCCCTTACGTGACATTCGCTCAAAGCCAGGTGCGCGATTGGGCAACGGGAACCGACCCCGGTCACGAGCACGTGCTGACACTGCACGTCTGGTCGCGCGAAAACGGTCGTCGCGAAGTGCACGAGGTGATGGACCTGTTGATCTCCGCGTTACATGAAGCGCACCTCAATCTGGCCGGCCATCGCTTGATCAACTTGCGCCATGAATTTTCCGAAGCCCGCCGCGAGGCCGATGGCGAAACCTATCGCGGCATCGTTCGGTATCGGGCTGTGACTGAGCCGGACACGGAATAGGTCCCGGCCGAAAATTGAAGATCCCGAAGACCAATTCAACCCAACTGGAAAAAGGATGAGTGAGCCATGGCCGCGCAAAAGGGCAAGGACCTGCTTTTGAAAGTCGATAGCGACGGACTGGGAGCATATGCGACCGTAGCGGGTCTGCGCAGCCGGACCCTCTCGTTCAATGCCGAAACCATCGACATCACACACCAGGAGTCGTCGGGCCAATGGCGCGAACTGCTCGATGGAGGTGGAATCAAAAGCGCCCGGTTATCAGGGTCGGGGATCTTCAAGGATGCCGCATCAGACGAGATTGTGCGCGGTTATTTCTTTAACGCAACAATCCGCTCCTGGCAGGTCGTGGTGCCCGATTTCGGCACCGTAACAGGTGCGTTCCAAGTCACCTCGCTGGAATTCTCCGGCCGCCATGACAGCGAATTGACTTTCGATATGACACTGGAAAGCGCCGGCGAATTGACCTTCGCGGCTCTCTGAAATTGCGCAATCAAGAAGGAGCAACCATGGCAAACCGACACCGTGGCGAGGTTGAAGCCCGACTGGATGGCAAGCCCTACCGCTTGGTTCTCACCCTTGGGGCATTGGCCGAATTGGAAGAGGCCTTCGGAGCTGACGACATGGTCGCCCTGGTGCAGCGCTTTGAGCAAGGCCGTATCCGATCCAACGACGCGATGAAGGTCATCGGTGCAGGACTTCGCGGTGCAGGCGCTGACATCACAGATGCCGATGTTTCGCAGATGCGCGCCGAAGGTGGGGCAGGCGGCTATGTCGACATCGTCGCCCGACTGTTGCGCGCAACGTTCGCCAGTGAAAGCGATAGCAATGGTGACGACAAGCGGCCCCCCCCAAGTTGCGAACAGCGAACGTCACAGGAGGAAGGCCAATCCCCCGGCCCTTTCCATGGGACGACGTGATGGCGGCGGGGCTCGGCCTCTTGGGAATTCCGCCTCCGACTTTTTGGGCGATGACCCCACGCGAGCTTGAAGCAGCGATCAAGGGCCGGCTTGGCCAGAGCGCGCCGCTCACCGCGCCCCGCCGCCACGAACTGACGAACTTGATGAAAAAGTTTCCAGACCCGGAGAGTGCCAATGGATGAATTCGCTGAGAACATCGAGACGTGGACCGTTGTCGTCGACGCCGATACGAGCTCGCTGCGAAAGGAACTGACTGCAGCCTCAAACATCGGTAAGCAGTTCTCAAGGTCCCTGATCAGCGCCTTCGAAGGCATCGCCGTCAAGGGAAAGAACCTGGGCGAAGTCCTGCGCGGCCTCGCCCTCGATCTTTCAAAGATGGTTTTGAAGGCCGCCTTCAAGCCGCTCGAGCAAGGCCTGGGAAATCTGTTTTCCGGCCTGTTCAGTGGCGGGTTGGGCCTGGGCGGTGGAGCAGCCACCCCGTTGCCGGTTCCGTTTGCCCAAGGCGGCGTCATCGCCAGCCCAACGACATTCCCATTAGGCGCGGGGGTGGGCCTGGCAGGCGAACGTGGCGCAGAAGCCATCCTGCCCTTGTCACGCGGCCCTGACGGTCGGCTTGGCGTCGCAGCGCAATCAGGCGGCGGACGCAACGTCAACGTGACCTTCAACGTTGCCACACCCGACGCCGCAAGCTTCCAGAGATCGCAAACCCAGGTGGCGGCCATGCTGAGCCGCGCGGTTTCGCTCGGCGGGCGAAACATGTGACCTCAAGGTGCGGAAATGCCGGGTCGATTAACGCAGGAACACTGAGATGAGCTTCCATGACATCCGATTCCCAACCGAGATCTCAATGGGCGCGCAAGGCGGACCGGAACGGCGGACCGAAGTCGTGACTTTGGGGTCGGGATACGAAGAACGCAACAGCCGCTGGGCGGACTCGCGGCGCAGTTTTAATGCCGGCTACGGTGTTCGTTCAATCGATGACCTGCATGCAGTGATCAATTTCTTCGAAGAGCGACGCGGTCGTTTGTACGGTTTCCGCTGGCGTGACCACACCGACTGGAAATCCTGCGCGCCCGGTGAGGTGGTATCGCCACTCGATCAGGTGATCGGCACCGGCGACGGGACGAAGGCAAGCTTCCAGTTGACCAAGACCTACGGCGCCGCCTTCGCACCCTGGACACGACAAGTCACCAAGCCGGTGGCAGGCTCGGTAATGGTTGCCGTCGATGGCGTGGCCCAGAGCGAAGGCGACGATTTTCTCGCCGATCCGTTGAATGGCAGCATCTTTTTCCAGCCCTCGAGCGTGCCAGGCAACGGCGCGCAAATCACCGCCGGATTCGAATTCGATGTGCCGGTTCGTTTCGATGCGGACCAATTGGAAATCAACCTGCAAGGGTTTCACGCCGGCGCCATCCCCTCAATTCCAATCGTCGAGATCAGACTATGAAGGACATCCCGCTAGCCCTCCAGGCAAGCCTCGATAGCGGCGCCACAACCTTGTGCTGGTGTTGGCGCATTACCCGCCGCGATGGCGTGAAAATGGGCTTCACCGATCATGATCGAGACCTTACTTTCGCAGGCACCACATTTGAAGCCGCTGCTGGTTTCACCGCAAGCGAGATAAGCGAAACGGTGGGTTTGAGCGTTGACAATCTGGAGGTCACAGGAGCGCTAACTTCAGACCGCCTGAGCGAGGCGGATCTGGCAGCAGGGTTTTATGACGACGCCCATGTTGAAATCTTCCGGGTCGACTGGATGGCACCGGCGAACCGCGTACTGATGAGAACGGGAAGCCTGGGCGAAGTCAGCCGGTCGGGTGGGATCTTCCAATCCGAAGTGCGCGGCCTGTCCCACTATCTGCAACAGCCAAAGGGGCGTGTGTTCCAATACACCTGCGATGCCGATCTGGGCGACGCACGCTGCAAGGTCAATACTGGGGCCGTCGCCAATCGCGGTGTGGGCACGGTTCTGGAATTTATAAGCCCGCGCAAGTTTCGCGCCTCAGCCCTCTCGTTGTTCCAAAGCGACCACTTTACGCGTGGGATACTGAAGTTCACCAGCGGCCCGGCGCTGGGCCAGCAGCTTGAAATCAAGGCTCATATTCGCACCTCGGAGGCGATAACATTGGAAACCTGGGTGCCGGTTCGCGAGCCCTTGACGACCGGCGTGAATTTCGAGGTTCGCGCTGGTTGCGACAAGACGCTGGCGACCTGCATCGAGAAGTTTTCGAACGCCAAGAATTTTCAGGGCTTCCCCCACATCCCCGGCAACGACTTTGTCGCTTCGCATGCGACGAGGCCGGGAACACGCCGCTGAGCCGTCGTTCTCTCAGGCGGAAAACGCCTCATCCGGCAACAAAAGCGCGAGACGAAATCCAACCATGGCCAACACAAACAATTCGGTGGCGTCCGTCACTGCTATCGAAATCGTGCGCGCTGCTCGTCAATGGGCCGGCACGCCCTACCACCACCAGGCAAGTTGCAAAGGTGTCGGCACCGATTGTCTTGGGCTCGTGCGCGGCGTCTGGCGGGAAGTCTACGGTCAGGAACCACAAAGCATGGTCCCCTACACGCGTGACTGGACAGCAACCGGCGCTGAAACGCTTTTGACGGCTGCCGCACGACACTTCCAATCAATCGAACCAGCACAAATATGCGCGGGCGATATCGCAATCTTTAGATATCGCACCGGCATGGCCGCCAAACATTGCGCGATCCTGACCAGCCCCGACACCTTCATCCACGCGATGGAAGGGGTGCCGGTCAGCGAAGTCCCCTTCGCCAATTGGTGGCAGCGCCGATTAGCCGGCGCGTTCCGGTTTCCAGGAGTTGAAAATTAATGGCCACTCTTGCTTTGTCGGTCGCCGGAGCCGCTGTCGGCAGTACGCTTCTGCCTACTGGTATTTCCATCCTCGGTGCAACGATCTCAGGGGCGGCAATCGGAGCCCAGGTCGGAGCGCTGGCTGGATCTTACGTCGACCAGGCGTTGTTTGGTACATCGGGCGAAACCCGCACCGCCGAGGGCCCCCGCCTCCGCGACCTGCACATCACTTCATCCTCCGAGGGCGCACCAATTCCGCGCGTCTTCGGCAGGGTAAGGCTTGGCGGCCAAGTCATCTGGGCAACCGACTTCGAAGAAGAGGTGGTGCGCACAACCGAGGGCGGCGGAGGTGGCAAGGGCTTTGGCCTGGGCGGTGGCGGTTCTTCGAGTGATAATGCTGTCGAGACGGTTGAATACCGCTATTACGCAACTTTCGCTGTCGCGATCTGCGAAGGAACGATCACCGGATTAGGTCGAGTGTGGGCCGATGGCGCTGAACTGGACTTGTCGCGATACGCCCACCGGCTGCACAAGGGTTCGCTCAATCAGGTCCAGGACCCGATCATCCTCTCCCATGAAGGCGCTGCGAATACACCTGCCTACCGGGGCACGGCATATATCGTTTTCGAACGCATGCCGCTGGCCGATTTCGGCAATCGCCTGCCGCAATTGTCATTCGAAGTGCATCGTGCGGTCGATGACTTTCACAAGAAGGTCAACGCTGTCGTATTGATCCCCGGATCGGGTGAATTCGTTTATGCGCCCGAGCCGGTCACCCACCAATTTGGCATTGGCGGATCGACGGCTGAAAACGTCCACACCCAGGCGGGTGGCACCGATTGGCAGGTGGCAATCGACCAGCTTGAAGATGATCTTCCCAACGTCAATCGCGTGTCCTTCGTTGTCAGTTGGTTTGGGACCGATCTGCGTGCGGGCCAGTGTAAAATCAAACCCGGCGTCGAAGTCGCAGCCAAAACCACGACGCCCCAGGATTGGAGCGCAGGCGGCGTCGACCGCGCGGGTGCCCACCTTGTCAGCAAGCGCAATGGCCGCCCCGCCTATGGTGGAACGCCATCCGACAAAAGCGTCGTCGATGCTATTCGCGATCTCAAGATCCGCGGCATAACGGTGACACTAACACCATTCGTGCTGATGGATGTGCCAGCAGGCAATACGCTCCCCAATCCATATGGTGGAACCGGCCAGCCGGTATACCCCTGGCGTGGGCGTATCACATGTCATCCCGCCCCAGGCGAACCGGGCAGTCCCGATAAAACCGCGGCTGCCGCAGCCCAGCTCGCCAACTTCATTGGTACCGCCCACCGTAATGACTTTTCGCTGAATGGCACGACGGTCACCTATTCAGGGCCATCCGAATGGAGCTATCGCCGCATGGTGCTGCACCAGGCCTATTTGGCAAAGGCAGCCGGTGGCGTGAATGCGTTCCTGCTCGGCACCGAATTGCGCGGATTGACGTGGATCCGCGATGCTGCGGGAAGCTACCCATTCGTCACCGCGCTGCGAAACCTTGCTGCCGACGTTAAGATCATCCTTGGATCGGCCACCAAGGTCACCTATGCCGCAGACTGGACCGAATACTTCGGTCACCAGCCTCAGGACGGCTCCGGAGATGTTTATTTCCATCTCGACCCGCTGTGGTCGTCGCCAAACATCGACGCAGTCGGCATCGATTGCTATTGGCCGCTTTCCGATTGGCGTAATGGGCGGGCACATCGAGACTACGTTGATGGAGCGCGCTCGGTCTATGACCTTGACTATCTGCATTCCCAGGTCATGAGCGCGGAAGGCTACGACTGGTACTACGCAACGAGCGCCGACCGCACCAACCAGAACCGTACGCCGATTACCGATGGAGCCGGCAAACCCTGGGTCTTCCGGTATAAGGACGTGCAGAACTGGTGGTCAAACCGCCATTACGACCGACCGGGCGGTGTTGAACAAGCGCAACCAACCGCATGGCTGGCCGAATCCAAGCCGATCTGGCTGATGGAAATCGGTTGCCCGGCAACCGATAAGGGGGCCAACCAACCCAACGTCTTTGTCGACCCCAAGAGTTCGGAAAACGCGCTGCCCTACTTTTCCGACGGTCGTCGCGACGACCTCATGCAGCGCCGCTACATCCAGGCGATGATCGATGCCTTCGATCCGACTTCCGAACTTTTCGTTCCCGCGACCAATCCCGTCTCCTCGGTCTATGGCGCACGTATGGTCGATTACACCCGCATATTCGTCTACTGCTGGGATGCCCGACCCTATCCAGCCTTTCCCTTCAACCTCGATGTTTGGGGCGATGGCGAAAACTGGCGGTTGGGCCATTGGATGAATGGAAGGCTATCGGGCGTTCCATTGGCCGAACTGGTCGCAGCCATCCTCGACGATCATGAATTCGACAAGGGTGACGCTGAACAACTGGCCGGCATCGTACCGGGCTTCACGATCGACCGCCCGATGAGTGCGCGCGATGCGCTTCAGCCTTTGAGCCTCGCCTACTTCTTCGATGCGGTCGAGAGCGCCGACAAAATAGCTTTCCGTCATCGCGGCGCTGAACCCTCAGTTATAACGCTTGACGAATCCGGCGTCGTTGAAACCAAGCCTGAACTGCCGCTTGTTACATTGACGCGGGCACAGGAAACCGACCTGCCGGCATCAGCAAAGATCAGCTACATCAGTGGCGCGCTAAACTATGCCCACTCGGTTGCCGATGCCCGCCGCCTGGTCGGGGCCAGCGGCCGCCTCGCACAGGCGGAACTGCCCATCGTCATGGAAGCCGATCAAGCTGTCGGAATTGCCGAAAGCTGGTTGTTCGAGGCGTGGGCCACGCGTGAGCGTGCGCAAATGATAATGCCCCCCAGTCAACTCGCCATCGAGCCAGGAGACGTTGTCACATTCGAAAAGGCTGGCATCGAGCGCGAATTGCGCGTCACCGAAATTGCCGATGCAGGCGCGAGGACGATCGAAGCGCGTGTCATCGATCCTGAGGTTTATCACTTGGTGTCAGGCCCACCGCGTCAGTCCAGGGGCGCTGAAACCCTCCCGGCAGGCACAGCCCAAGTCGTCCACCTTGATCTGCCTCTCCTGGCGGGAACCGAACCGCCCGCCTCGGGCTATATCGCGGCCATCCAAGATCCTTGGCCCGGTGTTTTGGCGGTCTATGGCTCACCCGAAGAAACCGGTTACCGGCTGCGCGGGTATATCCCGGCACCGGCAATAATTGGCACGACGGTTGATGAACTCCCAGCCGGTCCGTTGTCGAGGATCGACTATGCAACGCATGTGCGCGTTCAGGTCGCCGGCGGTGAACTGTCTTCGGCAACGCGCACGCAGTTGTTGTCTGGTAGCAACCTTGCAGCAATCAAAGGTACAGGCGGACGTTGGGAGGTTGTCCAATTTGAATCCGCTCAACTGCTGGGTGAAGGATTGTACGAACTGAGCGGCTTTTTGCGTGGCCAAGCTGGTACACAGGACGCACTGGCATCACCTGCCAGCACCATCGCCTCAGGCGCCCGCTTCGTTCTTCTGGATGGAGCGGTCAGCCGATTGGGCTTCGGGGTCGATGAAATCCACCTGCCATACAACTGGCGCACCGGTCCAGCGACCAAGGATCTGAGCGATGCAACTTACGCGAAAAGCCAGCATGGCTATGTCGGGCTCGGACTAAGGCCACTTTCCCCGGTTCACGTCAAAGGCTCCAGAGACATAAGCGGCAACCTCTCGCTCGACTGGATCAGACGCACGCGGATCGGCGGCGACAACTGGGAAACGGCTGAGGTTCCACTGGCCGAAGACCTTGAACGCTATGAGGTCGATATCCTTGCTGATGACGCCTCGGTCGTGCGGACAATAACAACCGATGCCCCTCAGGCCAGCTACACTGCAGCCGAGCAGGTCGAAGACTTTGGCGCATTAAGACCGGCCTGCACGGTTCGCGTGACACAGCTCAGTGCCGTTTACGGCCGTGGCGCTGCGACCTCCGCGACGCTCTGACGACGGCTCAATTCTCAAACACTCACTGCGAAACGAGGGACCAATGGTTTCGGAACAGCCACCGTGGCTGGCCCAGGCTTGGCGCGAGCTTGGCCAAAGCGAAGTCGCGGGCAGTAGACATAACCCCAGGATAACGGCCTATTTCAAGGAGCTCGGGCACGAGAAGCACGCCCGCGATGAAGTCGCCTGGTGCGCAGCCTTTGTCGGTGCATGTTTGGAACGCTCCGGCCACAAAAGTACGCGCTCCTTGATGGCGCGTTCCTATGCTACCCACGGGACGGCCCTCGACAACGAACGCTTGGGCTGTCTGGCGGTCCTGAAGCGCGGCAACAACCCTGCCTTTGGTCATGTCGGCTTTGTTGTCGGCTGGTCGAAAGAGCGCCTTTGGTTGTTGGGCGGCAATCAGGGCGACGCTGTCAGCGTGACATCCTATCCCCGGAGCCGATTGGTCGCTTTGCGGTGGCCGGAAGCAGAACCGCTGGCATCCCAAACTGTTGCAGCTGATGTCTTCCCAGCAGCACTGGAACATGTCCTCGAAATGGAAGGTGGATACACCGACGATCCACATGATCCCGGTGGTCCGACGAACAAGGGTATCACGCTGCGGCGCCTGGCCAGTTGGCGAAAAACGAAAATCGGACCCACAACGCGCAAATCACTGATTGCCGATCTGAAATCGATTTCCGACAGCGAGACCCGCGCAATCTACCACGCCAAATATTGGCGCCCCGCAGGGTGTCCCCAAATGCCCGCCGCCCTCGCGTTTTTCCACTTCGATGCCGCCGTCAACCACGGAGTTAACGGCGCTACCAGGATGCTGCAGCAAGCGCTGGGTGTCACGGTCGACGGCGAAATCGGCCCCGAAACGAGAGGCAAGTACATGGCCCTACCAGTCCCCAAGATCCTCGCTCTTTATGCAGCTATCCGACGCAAGCGATACCGAGCCCTCCCCCACTTCTGGCGGTTCGGTCGAGGATGGTTGAGGCGCGTCACCCGGACCTTGGAGCGCGCTAATAAGCAGCATGCCAATGGCCAGTCGATTTCTACAACGCGAACACCCCCCGATCTAAATAAAGGAGACAGCCCAATGCAGAATGTTGAGGACAGCAAGCCGAAATGGTGGGGCGAGTCGATGACGATTTGGGGCGCCCTGATCACCGCAGCCGCGGCCGTGCTGCCAACACTTGGACCGATCGTCGGCCTTGATATCAACGCAACCATGATCCGCGACCTGGGCGATCAAGTTCTATCGGTCGCACAGGCTGTAGCGGGATTGATTGGAACAGCCATGACAATTTATGGGCGCTCGCGAGCCATCCAGCCGCTCATGCGCCGCGACATAACCGTCAAACTCTAATGGTTTCCAATATGGCCACCAGTGGCATGGGTCCACACTCAGGGCAAACCAATTGCCGGTAGGGGCGCGGCAGGTTCGCGCCCCCAATACCTACGCCCCTCGCGCATGGCTCCATTCATGTGAAGTTCAGAGCCTTTTCGTTAACCATAAAGCCTCACGCCGGATCTCAATTGAAAGGCCGTCATGATCCGATTATTAAAAACCTGGCCAACACGATTCATCATTTTGCTTCTGGCCCTAGGCCTGCAGCAAGCTGCTGCGCAAGACCACGCCCGGTCGACCAAGCAATGTTACGATGACTGGGTGCAAGCCACTCAGATTGTAGAGAAGCAATCCCTCGTCACCGTGGAACTGTTGAATGCGCAGTTTCGTCGTCAGAAAGTCGGCGTCATCGTCAAAACCCAGCTCTGCCGCAACTCGGGCAAGTATGAGTATCGACTCGTCATCCGCTCCCCGAAAGGCCGCTTCCAGGCCAAGACCTACGACGCCCATCTGGGAATTGAAATCGGCGTGGCCGGAGCAAGATAATACCGCCTTGAGAGCTCAATACGCCCGACTGATGCAAAAACTCGCGACAACGCGGATAGCTGCGTATAGTATTCCTCGCCGGAAACTGATCTACGAGGCAGACGAATTGCGCGTACTTGTTGTCGAAGATGATGCCGATCTCAATCGGCAGCTTGTCGGGGCTTTAAGCGAGGCCGGCTATGCAGTCGATACGGCTCTTGACGGCGAAGAGGGCTATTATCTGGGCGATACGGAGCCCTACGACCTCATTATCCTGGATATCGGCCTGCCAAAGATGGATGGCATTTCCATCCTTGAGCAATGGCGCCGATCGGATAAGAAATTCCCGGTCATCATTCTGACGGCCCGGGACCGTTGGAGCGACAAGGTGCAGGGCATCGATGCCGGTGCCGACGATTATCTTGCCAAACCCTTCCACATGGAAGAACTCCTGGCCCGGGCGCGCGCTCAAATGCGGCGAGCCACGGGACACGCGAAAAGCGAAATCGAATGTGGCGAGGTCCGCCTTGACACCAACTCAGCGCGCGTCACGTGCAACGGCGAACCCATCAAGCTCACCTCCCACGAATTCCGGTTGCTGGCTTACTTGATGCATCATCGCGGCCGGGTGGTCTCGCGCACCGAACTGGTCGAGCACCTCTATGACCAGGATTTCGATCGCGATTCAAATACCATCGAGGTCTTCGTCGGACGCCTGCGCAAGAAGATACCCGCTGAGATTATCGAAACCGTCCGCGGGCTGGGCTACCGTATCATCGCGGACGACGATGCGGCTTGATTCGATTGCCTTCCGCCTTATCGCTGCTTCGATGGTCTGGACCCTTTTGGTGTTGCCGGCCGCAGGGTTTATCATCTATTCGCTGTATCGCGACGACGTCCAGGCAAGCTTCGATTCCCGGCTCGAAAAACTGGTCACAGCCATCACGATCGACAGTATGTTGGTTGGGGCGGCAACTCCGGTGCCGCCCAACAATTTATACGAGCCGTTGTTCGAGGTGACTCATTCGGGCTGGTATTGGCAGATTAAGCCGTTGGACGATCAACTGGGGCCAACGCTCAAGTCTGCCTCACTGGCCACAGCTTCTCTGCCCTCGCCCGAACAATTGGGCTACCCCGCCGATCCCGACACCAATATGCGTTGGCGCAACGATGCCGGTCCTGACGGCAAGCCAGTCAGAATAGTCGAAGTGGTCGATACGATCGGACACCGGCCAGAAGCACCACGCTATTCTATTGTCGTGGCCGGACCTTCCGAATGGCTCGAATACTCCGTGGCCACTTTCCGCAGCCGCCTCACTCTGGCCCTCGCCTTGGCAGGTGCTGCGCTGCTGGGCTTGATGTTCGTCCAAATCCGTTTTGGCCTGTCGCCGCTACAAAAAGTCGAGCAAGCAGTCGCCGACGTCAGGTCGGGGGAAGCAGCCCGCCTGGAAGGCGAAGTCCCCGCCGAGATTGAACCGTTGCGCGACGAGTTGAACGCATTAATCCAATCCAATGAAGATATCATCGAGCGAGCGCGAACCCAGGTCGGAAACCTGGCCCATGGCCTCAAAACGCCCATTGCTGTGATCGCCAATGAAGCCCGCGAACACGACAGCGCCCTTGGCAATAAGGTCATCGAACAAACGCAGCTCATGAGCGATCAGGTCCAGCACTACCTGGAACGCGCCAGGATGGTGGCCCGTGTGGGAGCCGTGGGCCGTATAACGCCTGTCGGCGAGGTTGCCGCCCCGTTGGTACGGGCACTCGAGAAGATCCATTCCGACAAAGCCATCAAGATTGCGGTCGATTGCCCAAAAGAGGCACGCTTTCAGGGTGAGAAACACGATTTGGAGGAAATGCTTGGCAACCTGCTTGATAATGCTTGCAAGTGGTCCAACGGCAGGGTGGCGCTCAACGTAAGGGTCGTAAAGCCGGACAAGCGTACAGGGCCAGTGCGTCTCAAGATTTCGGTGGAAGACGATGGCCCAGGGTTGACGCCGGAACAGCGCGCTCGGATCGGCAAACGCGGACTGCGCCTGGATGAAACAAAGCCGGGAACCGGGCTCGGTTTGTCAATCGTGATCGACTTGGCTCAGTCCTACCGCGGCCGGCTCAGTCTGTTTGAATCACCCCTGGGAGGGCTGAAGGCCAGTCTCGATCTGCCAGCGGCCTAAGTTGATCAGCGTGCGGCCAGGCGTAGCGGCAAGCAACTGGTGTCGAACTTTTGCCCGAATCCCAAGTGCTTGCTCTTGTCGATATAAAAGAAGGTTGGCGGTTGGTCTGGAACCTCCATGTTGTCGCGTGCCCGAGTCCAGGTCAAAAACACCAAATCCGCCCACATGCCTGGCGGATCGGAAATTAAGGGGATGTTGCCATGCGCAACGGATTTTATGGGCTGATTGCCCTTTTGACGCTGTCTCTGGCCGGCTGCGGACCCGGCGGATTAACCAAGGCTGACGGCGGCACGGCGATTGGTGCGGTCGCTGGCGGTATCATTGGCAATCAGGTCGGTAACGGGACTGGCAAGGTGCTGGCGACAGTCGCGGGCGCATTTGTCGGCGGTGTCGTCGGCCACACGATCGGCAAATCGCTGGACGACCAGGATCGCCGATATGCTCAGGAAGCTGAGTTGGCGGCTTTGGAGGACGGCCGGTCGGGCGTATCACGCCGCTGGCGCAATCCCGACAGCGGCCACTATGGCGAGGTCGTACCACTCCGACCCTATCGGCGTGGCCCTAGGCATTGTCGCGATTTCACCCACAAGGTCTATATCGATGGTCGCCCTGAGGCCATGCGGGGCACGGCCTGCCGCAATCCAGATGGCACCTGGACCAACGTGACATAGGTGCCTTGGCAACAAGCCCCCCGGCAGGCAGCGGCCCCATGGCGGAACTGGCTTCGATGCCTGAGGGCCCAACCCTCACCGAAACCAGGGTAAAAAGGGTCCGTATGACAAGAGAAAGCGGCCAAGCAGCGCAGTTACAAGACCATGCTTGATCTTGAGTGCAAGGTTTCCATATTGTTGGAATATCTCCCCTTCCTTGGAAACCTGAAAAGAGCGCAATGATCCTCTGGGTAGCCTTTGCAATTGCAGCAGCAGCCGTGATAGCCGCTGTGGCCCGGCCAATGCTCGCCACGCGTGTTTCTTCTGTTGACCCGCAACAGGCCGACTTGGCGATTTACCGGGATCAGTTGGCCGAAATCGATGCCGATCTTGATCGTGGTCTGATAAATCCACTTGAGGCAGAGAGTGCGCGCGTCGAACTGGCAAGGCGGCTCCTCAAAACCACCGATGCTTCACGGCAGACCGGTAAGGCCTCCGAGAACGATCAAGACGCAGCAACACCGTCAGGTCCCATCACCCCCACCCAAATCGCCTATGCAACCGCAGCGGTCATTCCACTGCTGACACTGGCGATATATCTGAACGTCGGCTCGCCCAACCTGCCCGGAATGCCGCTATCAGCGCGCATGCAGACCGATCCGGGCAAGGCCAGCGTCGAACAATTGATCGCCAAGGTCGAAGCCCAACTGCGAGAAACGCCCCAAGATGGGCGCGGATGGGACGCCATAGCTCCGGTGTATTTGCGGATACGCCGCTTCAAGGATGCCGCCAATGCATTCTCCCAGGCAATCAGGCTGGAGGGCGAGACGCCAAAGCGCCTGAGGGGTTTTGCTGAAGCGACCGTGATGGCCAACAACGGCATCGTCGCTGAACCTGCCAAGAAGGCCTATGCCCGTATCCTCAGTCTTCAGCCCGGAGACTCCGAATCGCGTTTCTGGTTGGCGCTTGCCGATGAGCAAGAGGGCAAGATCACGGCCGCTGGCGCTGCCTATCGCAGCCTGTTGGCGCAAGCACCCGACGATGCTCCCTGGAAACGAATTGTCGAATCCCGCTTGAAGGCGATGGAAGGGGATTCCGGTGACGCGTCAAACAAAGTCTCACAGCCCCAAACCGAAAAGCAGCTTAGTCAGCCCAAACTTCCAGGCCCGACCCAGCAAGACATCGCGGCGGCGCAAAAGTTATCGAAAGCCGACCAAAAGGCGTTTATCAACTCGATGGTCGACCGCCTGGCTGGTAAGTTGAAAGACGACCCGCAAGACTTTGAGGGTTGGTTGCGTTTGGTGCGCGCCTATACTGTCCTCGGCCGCAAAGAGGATGCTTCCAAGGCCCTGGCGACCGCCCGCAAGAACGTCGATAACGACACGACCAAGCAGGCCCGATTAGATGCCCTGGCAAACGAGCTGGGACTGGGCACCTGAGTGAACCAGAACCGCGAGCCGAACGTTTAGGATAACCATGACGCGTAAACAAAGACGGGGATTTCTGATTGGGGCCGGCGTCGCCATCCTGGCTGTTGCCGCCATCATGGTCGCATTCGCCCTACGCGATACTATCGTCTTTTTCCACACCCCCAGCGATGTCGCGGAAGGCAAAGTTGACGACGGTCAACGGTTCCGGCTTGGCGGCCTCGTTGCCGATGGCTCGGTCGTGCGCGGCGAAGGCACCAAGATAAAATTCGCTGTCACCGACACACTAAAGACCGTCCGCGTCTCCTATGATGGCATCCTGCCCGACCTGTTCCGCGAGGGACAGGGTGTGGTCACCGAAGGCAAGCTTGACGATTCCGGTCATTTCGTAGCTGACACGGTCCTGGCCAAGCACGACGAGAATTACATGCCGCCCGAAGTCGCAGCAGCCCTCAAGGAAAAAGGCGTTAAGCTCGGCGACAAGGCAAAGCATCCCGGAAACCAAACCAATTAACCAGGAAAGCGCACCGAGCGGATGATTACCGAATTTGGTCACTTCGCCCTGATCCTAGCCGTCGTCGTGGCGCTGTTTCAAACCGTCGTCCCGCTATGGGGAGCGCTCACGAACGAGCCCCGCTTGATGGCAACAGCCAAGCCGGCAGCGATATTCCAACTTGTCCTGTTGGTCGTTGCCTTTCTGGCGCTCACCCACGCCTACGTGGTCTCCGACTTTTCCGTCAAAAACGTCGCCTCAAACTCACATTCGACCAAGCCGCTGATCTACAAGATCTCAGGTGTATGGGGCAACCACGAAGGCTCCATGCTGCTATGGGTCTTGATCCTTGCCACCTTTGGCGCCGCTGTCGCCGTCTTTGGCCGAAATCTACCAGAGAGCCTTCGCGCAAATGTTCTCTCCGTCCAGGCCTCGATCGCCCTTGCATTCGGCATATTCATCCTCGCGACTTCGAACCCCTTCACGCGACTTGCGGCTCCGCCCATGGATGGGCGCGGCCTGAACCCGATCCTGCAAGACCCCGCACTCGCCTTCCACCCACCCTTCCTTTATGCCGGTTACGTTGGCTTCTCGATCGCCTTTTCGTTTGCAGTCGCCGCCCTCATCGATGGCCGTACGGATGCAGCCTGGGCCAGATGGGTCCGCCCGTGGACGCTTGCCGCCTGGATGTTCCTGACGCTGGGCATCGCGATGGGGTCCTGGTGGGCTTACTATGAACTTGGCTGGGGCGGCTGGTGGTTCTGGGACCCGGTTGAGAATGCTTCGTTCATGCCCTGGCTTGCTGGAACGGCCTTGTTGCATTCCGCCCTCGTGATGGAAAAGCGCGAGACTTTAAAGGTCTGGACGATCCTACTGGCCATCCTCACCTTCTCGCTGTCGTTGATGGGGACATTCCTGGTCCGCTCAGGAGTCTTGACCTCCGTTCACGCCTTCGCAGTCGACCCCGAGCGCGGCGTCGCAATTCTAATGATCATGGTGCTGTTCGTCGGTGGCGCCTTGACCCTGTTTGCCGCTCGCGCTGGCGAACTGCGCCAGGGGGGATTGTTCTCGCCGATCAGTCGTGAGGGGGCATTGGTGTTCAACAACGTCATCCTCACCACGGCTACTGCGACCGTTCTGGTTGGGACGCTTTATCCGCTTCTGCTGGAAGGCCTGACAGGGGCCAAGATTTCGGTCGGCCCACCATTCTTCAACATGACCTTTATTCCACTCATGATTCCCCTGCTGATCGCCATGCCGTTCGGGCCATTCCTGGCCTGGAAGCGCGGAGATGTTGCTGCGGTCGCCCAACGCCTGCTGGCTGCCGCCCTGATCGGATTGTTGGCGATGGTTGCCACGATGGCGCTGTCAGAGCGCGGCCCCTGGCTGGCGCCCGTCATGATGGCAATCGGCGTCTATGTCATGGTTGGCGCGGTCCAGGAACTCGCCTTTCGCGCCAAAGTCGGCAAGGCAGACCGAGAGGAGGTCATGCGCCGCCTCTGGAACCTGCCACGCTCGGTGTACGGTACGGCGCTTGCGCACTTCGGTATCGGCATGATGGTCATCGGTATCGTTGGGACGAGTGCATACCAAACGGAACGCGTCCTGGTCATGAAACCGGGCGATACCACCCAGATCGCCGGGTACTCGTTGACCTTCAAGGGCGTTGCCCCTAATCGCGGCCCCAATTATCGCGAGCAAATCGGCACTATTGCCGTCGAACGCAATGGCCACCCGCTGACCACGCTCCAACCATCAAAGCGGATTTACGATTCACCGCCACAACCAACTTCGGAGGCCGGCATTCACGCGTCTTGGCGTGGCGACCTCTACACCGTATTGGGCGATGCACAGAAGGAAGACGGAGGGTTTGCCTTCCGGCTGTACTTTAATCCACTCGTCCGGTTCATTTGGCTTGGGGCATTGGTGATGTTCATCGGCGGTGGCATTTCACTGTCGGACCGCCGGCTACGAGTAGGCGCACCGCGCAAATCGCGGGGCAAGGGCCCCTCGCCCGCCATGGCGCCGGCCGAATAGCAGAGCAGAAGAAATGTTTAACGCCCTATCGCAATTCGGCCGCTCGGTCCTCGGCTTCGCACTGGTCTTGGCAATCGCCTTAACGCACGCGCCAGCCCCCGTCAGCGCCGTCGAACCGGACGAAATTCTGGCCGACCCCAAGCTGGAGCGACGCGCCCGCGATATCTCGCTGGAGTTGCGCTGTCTCGTTTGCCAGAACCAATCCATTGATGACAGCGATGCGCCGCTGGCCCGCGATCTGCGCCTGATGGTTCGGGAGCGGTTGAAGAAGGGGGACAGCAACAGCCAGGTCATCGATGCCGTCGTCAGCCGGTATGGCGAATTTGTCTTGCTGAAACCGCCGTTCGGCTGGCACACACTGCTATTGTGGTTGACGCCGATATTGGTGCTCGGCGGCGGCATTTGGCTGGCTCGCTCGGTCTTGAGAACATCGCAGGGAACTGGAGCAACGGCTGAACTGAGTGGCGCGCAGGCCGCACCCCTGTCTGCGGAAGAAGAAGGGCGCCTCAAACAGATTTTGGAACGCGACCAGAAGGCCTGATTGCCCGTCCTCCCACAGATGGGCGACTGCTCCCAAGCCGGCCTCTCTCACGGTGTCCAGGGGCCTCATAATTCCGTGCAAATATTACCAATGTTTAATTCCCTCGAAAGACTGTCGTAAGTGGCGCATAGCTAAAGATACCTCCAGTTGCGGAAATTGACCGAACAGGAGAACTACGCCCATGCACAAGACGTCTGACACCTCGGTGAGATCGCCCGTCGTGCCCACCCGGGTTCGGACCTGGGCCAAGCGCGGCTGCGCGGCTGCAGCCGTCCTCGCCGCCAGCGGTCTGGTGATGTCGTTTGACACGCTGAAAAACGATGCCCAGGCACAGCGCGCGCCCGAAGCCGGCCAAACCATCCAGACGCCCTATGGCCGCGCACCTCTCAGCTTTGCTGATATCGTTGAGAAGACCCGCCCTGCCGTGGTTTCGATATCGGTGACCAATGGCAAGAAGCGCACAGCCAGTCGACGCGGTGGCGGTGGCATCATTCCAGGTATCCCCAACCTCCCCGAAGACCACCCGCTCAACAAGTTCTTCAAGAACCTCCCCAAGGAATACGGCGGCAAGAAAGGTCGCGGACCAGTGCGCCCGTCGTTGGCGCAAGGTTCCGGCTTCGTAATTTCCGCTGACGGTTATATCGTCACCAACAACCACGTCATCGACGATGCCTCCGAGATCCAGGTTCGCTTTGACAAGGACCGCAAACACGTTGCCGAACTTGTTGGAGCCGATCCCAGAACCGATCTGGCGCTCTTGAAAATCAAGGACGCTGACGGGCAGAAATTCGAGCACGTCAAGTTTTCGACCGCAAAGACGCGTGTCGGTGACTGGGTGCTGGCCGTCGGCAACCCCTTCGGTCTTGGCGGAACCGTAACGGCCGGCATCGTTTCCGCTCAGGGTCGTGATATCGGCTCCGGCCCCTATGACTACCTGCAGATCGACGCGGCCGTTAATCGCGGCAATTCAGGTGGCCCAACATTCAACCTCAGCGGTGAAGTCGTTGGCGTCAACACGGCCATCTACAGTCCTTCCGGCGGTAACGTCGGGATTGCGTTCGCCGTTCCTGCGGCAACGGCAATGGAAGTCATTGAGCAGTTGAAGAAGGATGGCACCGTCAGCCGCGGCTGGCTTGGCGTCAAAATTCAAAACATCGACGAAGATACCGCTGCTAGCCTCGGCCTGGAAGACGCCAAAGGAGCACTGGTTTCTGATGTGACACCTGACGGACCAGCCGAAGGCGCCGGTCTTGAAGCCCAGGACGCAATTCTGAGCGTCGATGATTCCATGATCGCCGACAGCCGAGACCTTGCACGCAAGATTGCAGGTTACTCACCTGGCTCAAAGGTCGATGTCGTTGTCTGGCGCGATAACGCCAGGAAAACGATCAACGTCGAACTGGGTCGCTTCCCATCGTCATCTGAGGAAATCGCAGCCCTGCGCGAGGGCCGCCCGGCAAGCCCGAAGGTCACCGAACTGACACAACTTGGCCTTTCGCTGAAGCCGGTTGCCAATAAGGAAGGGGATGACGATGAGGGCGGTGTCGTCATCGCCGAAGTCGACCCTGAATCCGACGCAGCAGCCAAGGGCCTCAAGTCAGGTGACATCGTGCTGGAAGTCCAAGGCGTTGAAGTCGAGAGTTCCAAGGACGTTGTCGAGGGCGTCAGGAAAGCCGTCGAGCGCAAGCGCGGTGCCGTCCTCATGCACATCAAGTCAGGTAACTCGAAACGCTTTGTCGCCGTTCGGCTTAAGAAGGACAACGGCTGAGCCCGGGTTGGTTGACGAGGACGCCATATGTTAGCTAAGGGGGGCGGCTGGATCGGTAATCCGGCCGCCCCTGTTTCGTCGCCCAGGCGGCCTTCCAACCCTCCCAGCTATACCGCCCATCCCAGACATCAGCGAGGCCCCGATCCATGCGCGTGCTCATTATCGAAGACGATAGCGAAACCGCGAACTTCCTCATCAAGGCGATGCGTGAAAGCGGACACGGAGCCGAATGGGCTGCCGATGGAATCACCGGCTTGGATCTGGCACGCGAAGGCGCCTTTGACGTACTCCTTGTCGACCGCATGCTCCCCGAACTCGACGGCCTGAGCGTCATTCAGACGCTGCGCAAGGAAGGCAACCAGACCCCGGTCCTTGTCTTGTCAGCCCTGGGCGAAGTCGATGATCGGGTTAAAGGACTGAAAGCGGGCGGCGATGACTATTTGACGAAGCCTTATGCCTTCGCCGAACTGTTGGCCCGTGTCGAGGCCCTGTCGCGCAGAGCCACACCGGGCGAACAGGCCACGCGCCTTGTCGTTGGTGATCTCGTGCTCGACCGCCTCTCACACGCCGTCACCCGGGCTGGCGAAACAATCACGCTTCAGCCGCGCGAATACCGGTTGCTGGAATATCTGATGAAGCATGCCGGCCAGGTGGTCACCAGAACCATGCTCCTCGAGAACGTCTGGGACTATCACTTCGACCCGCAAACCAATGTTATCGATGTCCATGTTTCGCGGTTGCGCTCCAAAATCGACAAGGCCTTTGATAAGCCGCTCCTTCATACCGTCCGCGGTGCTGGATACGTCGTCCGTGAAACCGAGAGCTGACGTGACGCCGCGAGCTGCCCTTTCGACAACCGTCTTCGGCCTCAGTGCGCTGGGCGTTGCAGCCTACCTTGTCGTCACGGCCGCACTCGTTGCTCTCGTCGTGTGGCAATCCAACCGCAACTTTGCCGCCGAAGTCCTCGACACATTATCCGCAGAAGCCGAGACAATCATAGCTATGGCCGGCGATCGGAGCAGCCAGGCCATAAATGCCGGGCTGCAACGGCTTCACACCCGCGATCAACACCACCACCCAAACCGTCTCTATTTTCTCTCCGGTCCCGACGGACGCAAACTGGCCGGTAATCTGGCACAACCGCCCGTTGGTTGGAGCGGTAAAACCACCGGCGGCCTATTCTCCTATAAGACCAACGGCGCACCCTCGCTTCGCACGGCAGCCGGCCTCCCCCTAGCCCTCGACGACGGCGGCTTCCTCGTTATCGCCAGAGATATCGAAGACCAGCGCAAGTTCGTCAACCGCGTCCGCTGGATCGCTCTGCTGGCCATTGCCGCCATCGCGATGGGCGGATTGTCACTTGGTTTTTTGGCAAGCCGTCGGGTGCTGTCACGTGTCGAAAAGCTGACCACCGCAACTCAATCGATCATGGCTGGAAACCTTTCCGGCCGGCTCCCTGTGCAAAACAGCGGCGATGAATTCGATCGACTGTCTGACAGCGTCAACGCCATGCTGGAGCGAATTGAGCAACTGATGGGCGGCATGAAGGAGGTCTCCGATAACATTGCCCACGACCTGAAGACTCCGCTGAACCGACTGCGCAACCGCGCCGAAAACGCCCTGCGCACGGCCCGCACCAAGGACGAATTGAGCGCTGGACTTGGCCAGACCATCGAGGCCGCCGATGAGATCATCAAGACCTTCAATGCATTGTTGCTCATCGCCCGCCTGGAAGCTGGCGCCATCGAAGAGACCAAAGCCCCCGTTGCGCTTGGCAGCCTGGTTGCCGGTGCCGCAGAACTTTATGAGCCGCTTGCCGAGGAGGCCGGATTGCGAATGCAAATCGGTCACTTGCCCGAGGTGACCATCATGGCCAACCAACAGCTCATCATCCAGGCTGTGATCAACCTGATCGACAATTCCATCAAATACGGCAGCAAACACTCAGCCGTACTTGCCGCAGCCCCCGATGCTGATCCTCCACACCATGCAGTTCATCCAGGTCAGATTACTGTCGACCTCGTCAAGCACGCGCATTCAGTCGACATCGTTATCGCCGATAATGGGCCCGGTATCAGTGAGCATGATCGCCAACGCGTGCTCGACCGCTTCGTCCGCCTCGACAAGAGCCGCAGTCTTCCCGGCACCGGATTGGGGTTGAGCCTCGTGTCAGCGGTTGCCCGCTTGCATGGAGGCACGCTAAGGCTGGAAGATAACGCACCGGGACTTCGCGCCGTGCTGAGATTGCCCATATAGCCAAACAGGCTTCATCGGGCGGCGCTGGCAAGCGATCCCGGATTTGTGGCAATCCAAGGCGAGATCGAACCATGAGCAATTCCAGCGCCCACAATGGCAACGAACTGGGGCTGTTGCACCAACGGGTCGTCCAGTCGCCAGTAACCCCTGCGGATCAAGACAACAACCCCGAGATTGAGCAGCTGATCGAGACCTTGCGCTCATCAACTGCCAACGAAGGCGGCAAGCCTTCCGGCGCGATGCTGCTGGATTTTCTCGATGAACCAATAATCCGCGAGCTACTGACGGGCGTCTTTGCCGGTTCGATGTACCTTACGGGCCTGATCCGTACCGATCCTCCAAGACTGCTGCGCATCCTCCAATCCGAGCCCGAATCCTATTTCGCGAACCTGCGCTCAGACCTGGACGCCGAAATTTCGGCCGCTGAGGCAGACGCAGACGCCATGCGTATCCTCAGGCATTTCAAACAGGAAGTGGCACTCCTGACAGCCCTCGCCGATCTGGGCGGTGTCTGGCCGGTGATGACAGTCACCCAGGTCCTGACGGAAACGGCCGATGCGGCGCTTGCCGCCGCAATCCGCTTCCTCTTCAACAAGGCCGCCAATAAAGGAGACTGGTTGCCAGACAACTCAGAGCGTCCCGAAGAAGGATCAGGATACATCGTCCTGGGAATGGGAAAATACGGTGCCGGCGAACTCAACTAT
This sequence comes from Alphaproteobacteria bacterium, assembly GCA_022600345.1. Taxonomy (GTDB): domain Bacteria; phylum Pseudomonadota; class Alphaproteobacteria; order Rhizobiales; family Hyphomicrobiaceae; genus Filomicrobium. Next base: position 24,858 of record JAHZKP010000027.1, read on the forward strand.
TCAAGCGATATTGACCTGATCGTATTTTTCGAACCCCACCAGGGAAAACTGAAAGCCGGCATCGAGGAACAACCCTTCTTCGTGCGCATCACTCGCGACCTGGTTCGCCTGATGGACGAGCGCACAGCCGATGGCTACGTTTTCCGCACCGATCTGCGACTACGTCCCGATGCAGGTGCAACATCCTTGGCTATGTCGACGCCCGCCGCCCTCCAGTACTACGAAAGCTTCGGCCAGAACTGGGAGCGAGCCGCCTTGATAAAAGCCCGTGCTGTGGCCGGCGATATACCGGCGGGAGAAAACATTCTCCACGAGCTTGAGCCGTTTATTTGGCGCCGCTACCTCGATTTCGCAGCCATCGCCGACGTACACGCGATGAAGCGCCAGGTGCATGCCTTCAAAAAGCTGGGAGGGATCGGTGTTGCCGGCCACAACATCAAGCTAGGCCGAGGCGGAATTCGCGAGATCGAATTCTTCGTGCAGACGCAGCAATTGATCGCCGGCGGGCGTCAGCGAGCCTTGCGCCTGCGTAAAACACTTCAAACCCTGGACGTGCTCGTTGAACGCGAGTGGATCACCCGCGAAACACGCGATGAGCTAGCCGACGCGTATTGCTTCCTGCGCCAACTCGAACACCGCATCCAGATGGTGGCCGACGAACAGACCCATCAAATACCAGCGGACCCCGATCGCCTTGAACGGTTCGCTCACTTCGCCGGATACGCTGATACGAACCAGTTTTCCGCAGCCCTTATACCGGTACTGCAGTGCGTTCAAGGACACTACGCCGAACTGTTTGAGGACATGCCCACCCTGGGAGGCCAGGACGTCAACATGGTCTTTGCCGGTAGCGAGAACGACCCATCGACCATCGAAGCTTTGAGCAACTTGGGATACCAGAAACCAGCCCAGGTGATAGAGACCGTTCGTAGCTGGCATCACGGCCGATACGCCGCCGTGCGATCAGAGAAGGCGCGCGAACGCTTGACCCACGTCCAGTCTGCTCTGGTCCAGGCGCTGTCGGACACAGCCGATCCCGATGCCGCAATAGCCGCATTCGACCGTTTCGTGAAGGATCTGCCCGCAGGTGTTCAGCTCTTTTCGCTGTTGCGCGCCAATCCGAAACTGCTGCGGTTGGTGGCCGACATCATGGGCACAGCCCCAAGGTTGGCCCGCATCCTTTCCCGCCGTGGTCGCCTGCTGGATGCGGTCATCGATCCGCGAACATTCGAGACCCTTCCCAGCGCCGACGATCTGACTGACGTGATCCGCACAGAACTGGCGCGCGCCGAGGATTTCCAGGAACTTCTCGACCGTGCCCGCATCGTTGGAAGCGAACAGTGGTTCTTGATCGGGGTGCGTGTGCTTTCCGGTTCGATTGACGCAAGCCGGGCCGGTGAGGCCTATGCGTTAATCGCCGAGGCTCTTTTGTCGACGCTTCTGCAGGAGGTCGAGAACGAACTGGCCAGCCAGCATGGTAAGGTCCCTGGAGGTTCCGCGGCAATTCTGGCGATGGGCAAACTTGGCAGCCGCGAAATGACCGCTGGCTCCGACCTCGACTTGATCGTCATCTACGACTACGACACAAGCGCTATTGAGTCCGACGGCAAACGGCCGCTCGCCCCTGCCCAGTACTATGCCCGGATGACCCAGCGCCTGATAACCGCCATGAGCGCACCCACTGCAGAAGGCCGGCTTTACGAAGTTGATATGCGCCTTCGACCATCAGGCCAGCAGGGCCCGGTTGCTACCCGCCTTTCCAGCTTCCGCAATTACCAGAAGGACGATGCCTGGACTTGGGAACACCTGGCCCTGACCCGGGCCCGTGTAGTAGCTGGCCCAGACCGGCTGCGCGATGACATTCACGCTGCAATCCAGGATGTGTTGGTTCGCCCCCGGGAGCGCAACCAGATCGCGGCAGACGTATTGGATATGCGCAAACGAATAGCCGCCGAAAAGCCGACCGACAATTTATGGGACATCAAGAATGTGCGCGGCGGGCTGCTGGATTTGGAGTTCATCTCGCAATTCCTGCAACTGATCCACGCCGCCAGACATCCCGCAGTATTGGTGAAATCCACAATCGGCGCGCTGCGCAAACTGCATGAATCCGGCCTTTTGAGCAACGCCCAGGCTGACGTTTTGCTGCCCGCAGGCCGCCTCTATTCCGACCTGACCCAGATCATGCGCATTTGCAGCGATGAGGCATTCGATCCTCAAACTGCGCCCCTGGGAATGCGCGAACTCATGACCCGCGCTTCGGGTGAAGCAACCTTTGAAGCACTAGAGCAGCAATTGCGCCAGTCAACGACCCAGGTCCTGGAGGTCTTCGAGGAAATCATCGTTTGATTACGCGGCGCCTCGCCTCGCTCTCACACCCAATTCACATAGTTGCCGCCCGATTGTTCTCCGCGGTCAGCAACCAAAGCCCCTCACGCCGCCATTCCGGTGAAAAAATCCGATTGCACCGCCCGTTCAAGTTGGGCCTCAGCCCGCCAAGTTCCATTGGGCCGCGCGGTGGTCTTCAACGGATGGCCATGCAGTGAAAGCAACGTGCGCGCAACGCAAAGCGCCAACGACTCTTCAACCTCAGCATCGCGAACCCGATCGACTTTGACTGCAAACGAAATCACATGACCATCGACCTGGGCCGCGATCGAAATCTGCGAATTGTATTCTGCCCGGACAATCGCCTCTTGGAACAGGTTGACCAGGATCTGACGGTAGACCCTGCGATCGCCGATCAACATCGCGCCCTCGGCCAAATCCTTCGACAGCCATATCCCAGCCTGCGCGGCCTGGAATGCCATTCCAGCCCACGCATCATCAACGATCTCGTCGAATGCGAGCGGCTTCCCGCTGCTGCCCTGGTTTCTGGCAGGTTCGGCAAGAGCGGCCGTGAGCGCCAACGTGTCCTCCGTCGACTTCAAAAGCGTCTGCCCACATTCCTGGATGTGGCCGGCATAGTTTTGATATTTTTCAGACCCCAACGGCCCGAACATTTCAGCCTTCATTACTTCGGAAAAACCAATCACGGCGTTGAGTGGCGTGCGCAACTCGTGACTCATGCGGGCCGTCAATTGGGCCAATGCTGCTGCCTGGTGCAATTCTTCTGCAAGATTGGGGGCGTCCCTCACGGCGGTGGAGCGGACCTCCCGACCCCGGAAAGCCTCATCAGCATGAGCAACAGCCTTGCACTCCGCCCCCCGCCTTGTCACCACCGCCGCTGCGATTGCGTCCTGCGACGATCCCTCCACCAGCGAAGCAAGCCTGGGATCTTCGCTGCGCTCACGCCACGTCAGACCGGCCACCATCACGGCAAGCCCGGCAAAAACCGGCACAGCCGAACCTGGCATCGGCCATCCAATTTGGCCTCCAACAGCCGCTGCTGCACAAATCACCGCGCTGATCGGCAGCGCTACCGACGACAGGCGGCGCAGCCCACCAAACCCCGCATAGGCCCTGCGCATCCACCCGGCACTGGCGCGATCAAAACGAGCGCCCCGGCGCGTTTCCAACACAAACCTTCCCCGTGACCTGGCGGACAGCGTCCACTCCATGCCCAATGCTCCCGAATTTTTCTTAAGAACTGCCCCGACAAAACAACTCATTGACGCCCCACGTCAACGAATCGATAACCACCATCCTGGGTGCTTCGCCGTGGCCTGTCGAGGAGATTAAATCGTTAGGCTGACGGTTAACCCGACTGAGGCCATGACGCACCACTACCCTGTGAGAAAGGCGGGTTAGCGCCACACAACTCAATCCTGTAGAATCCGGGAAACAATCTCGCTGATGTCCCGCGAAATCGATGGTGCTGCTGCAAGTCTTTCGAGTGCCCGCTTGGCTGCGCGCCGGCGTTTGGATTCAAGCGTTCTCCAACTCCGCAAGCCATTCAGCAGGCGGGCTGCGATTTGCGGATTGAACTGGTCGACTTCCAGGAGCTTGTCGACCACGAACTCATAGCCCTGTCCGTCCGCTCGATTGAATTGAACCGGGTTGCGCATAATGAAGGACCCGATCAGCGCTCTCAGCTTGTTGGGCGCGGTACGATCGAATTCCTCCAGGGTCATCAGCCGCTCCATCTGGGATATCACGTTGGCTCGGGGCGATTGGGCCTGCGCTGCAAACCAGGTGTCGATCACCACGTGGTCGCCGCGCCATCGGTCATAAAAGTCGGCCAGCACTTCTTCGCGTTTCCCAGCGCCGCTTTTTGCCAACAGCGTCATGGCATGTGCGGCTTCAGTCATGGTCCGGGCCTTGAAGTAATGATCGCCCGCCCGGGTAATGTCCTCTGGCAGTCCCCGCGCCATCAACAGCGTCAATGCAGCGTTGCGAGCTGCCCGGCGTCCGGCACTTTTGGCATTCGGCGAAAAACGCCCCCGACCGACCAGACTGGAATGCATTTGCGTGAGCTCAACGGCCAGCCTTCGCGCCAGCAGCGCAGACAACGCTCGATGCGCCGATTGAATATGATCTGGATTGACGTTGCGGCCGATCTCGCGGGCGATATCGTTCTGCGTCGGCAACTGCAAAAGCTCAGCCCGGAACGCCCAGTCAAGATCATCGTCTTCGATAGCCTTCGACAGAGCCCGTGCCAGCCCCTCGCCCCGGCGCGACGCCCCGCCAGCGGCAATGCTTTCGACGCGTTTCACAAGCACCCGTGTCGCGTAGGTGTTGGCGGCCTGCCAGCGATTGAATGGATCGCTGTCATTGGCGAGCAGAAAAGCCAGGTCAGCTTCGCTCATATCGAATTCGAAATTCACCGGCGCGCTGAATCCACGAAGGATCGACGGCACAGGCCGACCGCTAATTCCCTTAAACGAGATCGTCTGCCTCCGCTTCGTGAGGTGCATGAGCCCGTCTGCGAATTCCGCCCTGTCGTTGGCCTCCAGCGCTACATCATCCCCCTCCCGGCCAACCAGCCCCAGCCGGATAGGAATGTGCATCGGTTCCTTCGTGGGTTGCCCGGGGGTCGCTGGTACTGACTGTTCAAACGTCAGGCGTGCAGTTTGCGAGCGGCTGTCGAATTCGAAAGCGACCTTGACCCTGGGCGTGCCGGCCTGTTCATACCATAGCGCGAACTGCCCCAGGTCGCGGCCCGAAACTTCCGCGAAGCAGGCCAGGAACTCCTCGATGGTCGAGGCCTCTCCATCATGGCGTTCGAAGTACAGGTCCATTCCCGCCCGGAAGTCTTCCTTGCCAATAATCGTTTGCAGCATCCGAACGATCTCGGCGCCTTTTTCATAGACGGTCGCGGTGTAAAAATTGTTGATCTCGATATAGCTGCGCGGGCGGACCGGATGCGCCAGCGGTCCGGCGTCTTCGGGAAACTGAACGGCTCTGAGTTGGCGAACATCGCAGATGCGCTGCACCACGGCAGAGCGCTCATCGCCTGAAAATTCCTGATCGCGAAAGACGGTCAATCCCTCTTTCAAACACAGTTGGAACCAGTCGCGGCATGTAATCCGGTTGCCCGTCCAGTTATGGAAGTACTCATGCGCCACGACGCTCTCGATGGCCTCATACATCGCATCCGTCGCGGTATTGGCTGACGCAAGTATCAGCCGGTCATTGAAAATGTTGAGGCCCTTGTTTTCCATCGCCCCCATGTTGAAATCGGAGACGGCAACGATGTTGAAGACCTCCAGGTCATACTCGCGCCCGTAGTTGACTTCATCCCACCGCATAGATCGCTTCAGGCAATCCATCGCCCACGCCGCACGCGCTTCCTTGCCATGCTCGACATAGATGGTCAGTGCCACCTCCCGCCCGCTCATCGTCGTGAATGACGAGGCCATCGACCCCAGGTCGCCACCAACCATCGCGAACAGGTAGCAGGGCTTGGGGTGCGGATCGACCCAGACCGCATAGTGCCGGCGGCCCCCGGCCAGAGTGCCACGCTCCAGAGGGTTGCCGTTCGCCAGCAGCACCGGCACATCATTCCGGTCAGCTTCGATGCGTACTTTGTAGGTCGACAGGATATCCGGCCGGTCGAGAAAATAGGTGATACGTCGGAAACCCTCGGCCTCACATTGCGTACAGTAGACCCCCCTCGATCTGTAGATCCCCTGCAGCGCCTTGTTGGCATCCGGATTGACCCGCGTGGTGATCGCTATCTTGAAAGACCCATCCGGCGGTTTTGAAATCGTAAGCGCTGACTTGGAAACGCTGAACGCCCCTGGGGGGAGTTCCTTGCCATTCAACTTCAGGCTCTCCAAGGCCAGATGCTCGCCTGACAGCCGCAACGGTCCGGGTTTTCGCTTGTTATTCGGGTTCGGGCGCACTTTCAGCCGTGCCCTGACGATCGTGTTCGTTGGATGCAGCGAGATGTCCAAATCGACATGATCGATCAAAAATTCTGGTGGCTGGTATTCCTCAAGGCGGATAGGGCGCGGCGTATCTGTTTTCATTTGGCAGGTCCGTTGCGAATGCCGGGTCGTCCCTTGGCAGCAGCCGCCAGAGACCAGTCGATCGCACACTAAGGCTAGAAGCCCCCTGCCGTCACGCAATCGTTGTAATCGGGCCAGCCCGCCGACGAATTATTTAACCGCCGCCTGGCAATTCAGCCAGGCTTTGACAAGCTCCCTTAGCATGCCAACTCGTGGACGCTGAATAGCCCTGCTTCGTCACACCAGACCCGGGAGGATTCCCATCCAGCTTGCCCTGCGAGCTTCTGGAAACCGGCGACTGTATACTTGTGCGAGTGCTCGGTGTGGACCCGCTCACCGGCTGCAAATGCAATAGAGTGCCCCAGCAACCTGACGGTTTGATCGACACGGCTGACAAGAAACATATCGATCCGGCCCAACGCTTCATCGTAGGTCGCCACGTGTTCGAAATTCTCGATTACGAAATCGGCGTGCAGCTCACGGTTGGCGCGCGCTAGTACATTCAGATTGAATTGTGCCGTAACCCCATCGTCATCGTTATAGGCGGCCAACAAAATCCCAGAGTCTTTTTTCAGGTCGGCCCCGACAATCAACCGGCTCTTCTCTCCAAGGACGCTTTTCATATTGCCCAGTAGGCCAACGGCCTGCTCGGGGCGAAGATTGCCGATCGTCGAGCCTGGAAAGAACCCCAGTCTGGGAGCGCCTGCGAACTGGTCGGGAAGATCCACAGCGTGGGAAAAGTCACCAACAATCGGAACCTGCACCAGATTGGGAAACCTTGATTTCAGCCTCTCGGTGGCTTCATCCAAGGCCGCCTTGCTGATCTCGATCGACACATAACCGGCAATCGCATCGAGAGCGGAAAGCAGGATCTCGGTCTTAGTGCTTGATCCGGATCCGAATTCCACCAGCAGGCTGCCAGCCGGCGTCGCCTCGCGAATTTCTCCAGCGCAGTCTTCCAGGATCTTGGTCTCGGTCCGCGTTGGATAATATTCGTCAAGCTCGGTAATCTGCTCGAACAATTCGCTCCCGCGCGCGTCGTAAAGGAACCGGCAGGGGATCGATTTCTCATCCGCCGTAAGGCCGCTGACAAGGGCCCGCGCAAATTCAAGGTCGGCCGGCTGCGTGCCGCTTTCAGCCTGCAGCTTCACCGCCCTATTTGCTAAATTACTTGACATCAGGCGTCCACCGCGAGCCGCAGCCCCATGAATTGCCAACGTTGGCCAGGATAAAAGAAGTTCCGGTAGCTGCGCCGGCTGTGGCCATCGGCAGTCGCACACGAGGCCCCGCGCAACACGTGCTGGGAACACATGAACTTGCCGTTGTATTCCCCCACCGCGCCTTCGGGGGGCGCATATCCCGGATAGGGCAGGTAGGCGCTTGCCGTCCACTCCCAGACATCGCCAAACATCTGACGTGGCCTCATTGCCGAAGCCTCTCCGGCCGGCATCGGTCGCAGCATTGCACTGCCCGCTGTGTTGCCCTGCACCGGCACATCACCAGCCGCGACTTCCCATTCGAATTCGGTTGGCAGCCGCTTCCCCGCCCAGCGCGCGAATGCTTCGGCCTCGTAATAGCTGATATGTGAAACCGGAGCGTTTCGATCAACCGGCAACAGCCCGTTAAGCGTCATCTGGCGCCATGCCCCGTCTGCCTGCTCCCAGTAGAGCGGCGCACTCCAACCTTCGGATTTGACAGCGGCCCAGCCATCAGAAAGCCAGCACAGCGGATCGGCGTAGGCCCCATCCGCCATGAACTCCAGCCATTCGCCATTCGTCACGCAGGCATCCGCCAGCTTGAACGGGTGAACAAGAACGTCGTGTCGCGGCCCTTCGTTATCGTAGGAGAACGACGAACCATCGGCGCCAACTTGATGGATGCCGCCTGGATATGAAATGAAACGGGTTGTTCGCGCATCGCTGTCTGCGGCAACAGCCACAGGCTTGGCCGCGGCATAGGACGGGCGAAGCGGTTGGGCGGCAAACAAGGCCAGGATATCGGTTAGGAGCAGCTCTTGATGTTGCTGTTCGTGGTTGATCCCAAGTTCGATCAAGGCGTCAACCTTCGGCGATATCTCCCCGCTCGTGTCGACCAGTCGCGACAATGCCTCATCGACATAGGCGCGATAATCGCGCACCTCTTGCGCTGATGGCCGTGTCAGAAATCCTCGCGATGCGCGCGGGTGGCGATCCCCTTGGCTTTCGTAATAGGAATTGAAGCAGTATTCGAAACGGTCCGAAAAGACTTCGTACCCGCTCAAGTGCGGTTTCAAAACGAATGCTTCGTAGAACCAGGTCGTGTGCGCCAGATGCCACTTGGTTGGACTGGCATCGTCCATCACCTGAACCATCTGATCTTCATCGGAGAGTGGCCGGGCCAGATCAGCCGACATGCGCCTGCTGGTGATCAGCCTGTCAATAAGGGCCGTTTTGCGCTGTGCTGTACTCGCCTCACGGTGACTGCCTGTCTGCCTGGTTATGCTCTGCACGCCTTAACCCTTCCCAACTCGCAAACACCCCAAAAGCCCGGTATCCAGCCGACGGCTAACCATCCATACGCTAAACTGCCACGTTCGGTTCCCTGACCGCCTTTCGTTGACGGCCAATCCCTTGCGATCCCAAACCCGGTCTGCGCCCCGCACTTCATTTGCGAGCCTGCGAATGATGCACAGCGCGCGCGAGGTTAGAACCCATGTTGGGAAAAACTGACGATCACAATGGTTTGAGGTCGACGTATGGACCCCGACCAGCCTCCCCAATAGGCAGGTGACCGAAAAAACTCGCGGGACGACTGTTCAGTCTGTCCGCCTCCAGCCATCTGGTGTCAGGTGTTCTTGCGGCTTGAAGCGCGCCTTGTAGGACATCTTTTGCGATCCTGCCACCCAATAACCCAGATACAGGTATGGCAGCCCAAGCCGCCGGCTGCGCTCGATGCCCTCCAATATCATGTAGGTACCAAGGCTGCGCGCATCTTCCTCGCACTCAAAGAAGCTGTAAACCAGCGACAGGCCATCCGACAGGCGATCGCACAGCGCAACCGCTTTCAACGGCCCTGGCGCGAAGCGCTCCCCCAGCGGCTCGTCTGGCTTGGTGCGGTACTCGATAAGAAATGTTTCAATCGGGCTGTCCTCGATCATCACCGAGAAATCCAACACCGACATGTCCGCCATGCCACCTTCCCCATGGCGCGAATCGATGTAATCGCGAAACAACGAATAGTGTTCCGACGTCGCAACCGGGGCGATGCAACCCGCCATCAGATCCTTGTTCTTGTTCCAGATCCGCCGCATCGACCGGCTGGGCTTAAAGTCATCAACGGGCACGCGAACCGAGATGCAGGCTGAGCAGCCATCGCAATGCGGCGTGTAAGCAATGCTCTGGCTGCGTCGAAAGCCGCCCTTGAGCAGATTATCGACCAACGCCAGCGGCCGGTCGGCTGTCAGGTGGGTGAACAGTTTGCGCTCGTCGCGGCCGTCCAGGTACGGGCACGGCTGTGGCGCGGTAATGTAGAATTCGGGAAAGTTTTTGTGGGGTGCCGACATAAAGGCGCAGCCTCCTCCATACATTCCAACCTGGCCAGGCCCACCCAGAGGCCAACCCCCAGTGCCGTCCAGCACGTCGAAAAATTGCACGATTGGAAGCTTTCAACGCACAGACAAATCTTATGTGACCCGTCCGGACACAAACAAGCAGTATCGCAGAAAGGGCAAATCAGCCAATGCAATACTCGTGCAAAAGGGCCACCGAAGGGCAATCCTTTGCAATTAGAGCACTTTCCGACCAAATCGAACCATTCTGTCGAGGCGGATTAGTGACAAGATCAAGTGGACCGGCGCAGTGCGTAGCGGGGCTACGGACAAGACGGGCTGCGCAGAGATTGGCGCAAATCCGCCCGGCCCGTCCAATCGTAGATTGGCTCCGCCAATATGGGTTTCCAAGCGGCGGCCGCCCAGTGCGTCGAGCGGCTTGGCCGATCACCCAGATCGACCCGCGCCACTCTTCTGCTGGATCGGCTCGCCGCTTGAGAAACAGAATTGAATCGATTTGGTCGGAAAGTGCTCTAGCCGGTCATATTTTTTGCTTCGGCCCTTGTGCCGTACGTCTAAAATTGCGACGCCACCCGGCCGATTGTCTCCAGCATGTCCTGGGTTCCCATCGCCGATTTGTCCCGGGCCGCATGGGTCAGCCACGCCAGGCCACCGAATGAAATCACCAGAATTGCCGTGCCCAGCACCAGCCGCTTCAAGAACCAGGCCGCATTGAATGGGGACACCGGTGCCAATTCTTCCACGTCAAGCTCGCGTGCTTGACCCATCTCACCGGCCTCCATTGCGCCGCGCCCCCTCAGAACCAATGTGTGATTGTTTTCCAAAAGACCAATCGCCGACAGCCAGCTCCCCGAGCTCCAGCAGCCAGCCAATGATCTAGAATCCTTCAAGAAAAGTGATGGCGCGATGGGGCCTGCTGGGTCAAGCGTTGCCAGGGAGAAACGCTTTTTCATATCCGCAGGCGTGGCAGTGCGAACACGGTTACCAGCGCTAGAGGCTGTCTTCGCTCCTCCGAGTGCGCTCTGTCAGGCTACAGAAGTGGGCGCGCCTGCCGGGCCAGTGCGCTTGTGGCAGGCAGATCGACCTTTCCCGAACCCATCACCGGTATCGCGTTCACGACAAGTATGTATTTGGGCACCCATAATTCGGGAAAACCGCTGGCCCTTGCCTGTTCGATCAAGACGTCCTTGTCGGCACCAGCAGTATCGGTCACCAGGATAAGCTGTTCGCCTTTACGCGAGTCGGGCAGATTAACGACGACGTGCTGCCCTTCGGGCCAGGCATCTGCCGCCAAAGTTTCAACAGCCGCCAGAGAGACCATCTCCCCGCCGATCTTGGCGAACCTTTTGGCCCTCCCCTTGATCGTGATGAAGCCCTCTTTATCCACGTCGACGATGTCGCCAGTATCGTGCCAGCCTCCATCGGGCGGAGCGACGACGCCGGGCCGCTCGGCAAGCACATATCCCGCCATCACGTTGGGCCCGCGCACTTTCAACCGCCCGCCGGTCGCAATTCCCTCGACCGGTTCAAGCGCAACATCAAGGCCCGGCAACATTCGCCCAACCGTCCCAACCCGGTTGCAGCCCGGCAGGTTGCACGCAATCACCGGTGCGCATTCGGTAGCTCCATAGCCTTCCAGAACCTCGGTTCCGATCGCATCCCACAACTTTCGCGTCCGCTCTTTGACCCGCTCCGCCCCCGCCACCACAAACCGCATGCTTGCCAAATCGTCTCCTTCCGCAGCTCTCGCGTAGCCAACAAGGAACGTGTCGGTTGCAAACAACACCGTCGCCTTCTTCTCCCCGATCAGTTTTGGGATTTGGCGATAGTGCAGCGGCGTCGGGTACAAGCAGACATGCATACCATTGAGCAACGGCATGATCGTTCCCGCCGTCAGTCCGAACGAATGGAACATTGGCAATGGATTAAATACGATATCGGACGCACTGAGTGCCCCGTCGGCGTGTTCAAACATCTGCTGGGAGTTGGCAACAAGGTTTTGGTTGGTCAGGACCACTCCCTTGGGTAGCCCCTCGGTTCCCGAAGTGAACAAAACCACCGCCGGGCTCCCGGCGTGCATGCCCTGACGGCGATGAAACTGGCGCGCGTATTTCGAGCGCGCAAAACCGACCGCCTTTTCGAATGTCCCGATGCTGGTGCGCACATCCTCCAGGTAGATGATCCGCACCGACTTACCCGAAGCGATTTGTGTCTTTTCCAGCGCCGCGACAACGCTTTCCAGCTTCGCGGCATCGACAAACCGTCTTGATGTCACGACCGTGTGCAAGAGCGCCGTCTTTGCCGCCGATACGATATTTCTTTGCCCGGCCGTAAAATTTAACAGCGCCGGGACACGCCCATATGCATTGAGGGCAAAAAATGTGACAGCCAGTCCGGCAACGTTGGGCAACAAGACGCCGATGGTCTCACCCTTGCGCGTGCCCTTCGTCAGCTTGGCTCCCAACACCAGACTGCCCAGCAGCAGCCTGTCGTATGTCAGCTTTTGCCGGTCGGCGTCTTCGATCACCAGCTTGCCGCCGCCATGCCGCCCACGTGCATCAAGCAGGGCCTCGAAAACAGTTCTATTGCTAGACCCCGGTTTGAAACTCATGACACCCAATCATCTCATCTTGCAGGTTGTGACGGCCGAAATGTGCTGGCAGCTAGCCCATCGCGCTGGAATGCGCAAAGCCACCGGCACCTTTATATGAAACTGCGTCCCCCCGACTGGCAAGTGGGCCGCATCCGGTTGCCAGGTTAGACAGCTTCCGCGACGCCCAGGATTTGATTAAAATTGCGCTGGTGAATTTCACTTCTAATCAAAACCAATTGCGTAGTCTCGCCTAACCGATTGTTAAGGGATGGGCTGGATGACGTCGAAATTTACATGCAAGCCGGGTCCGGGGCGCACGCACCGAATTAATCAGATGCGCTCGTTGAGCGGCCCCCGCACAAATGGTTTTGCCTCTAACGAAGCCGGCGTAACGTCGGTCTTTTTCGGATTATTCCTGGTCGCCATCCTGTTCGTGTCTGCCGTTGCCCTCGACTACAGTCGCATGGTCACAGAGCGAACCCGCGACCAGCGCGCTCTCGATGCTGCTGTTCTGGCCGCCTCCAATCAACTGGGAATGGACAACGCCGCTGTCGATGGTGAGACCATGGCCAAGGCGTTCTACGCCGCCAACCGCACCCAGAACCCCAATTCCAAGATCAAGGACGTCAAGCTGAACTCCGACGAGGGGGAGATCTCCGCCGCCACATCAACCGATTGGAAGGCCACGCTTCTAAAGGCCGTCGAGAAGTACTTCCCCGGCGTTAGCGACGATCGCAACATCTCGGTCAAAGCCAAGGTCCGCCGTGGCAATGGCACCACGGAAATTGCCCTGGTGCTGGACAACTCAGGCTCGATGAGCGGCACCTATATCTCAGACCTGAAAACGGCTGCCAAGGACCTCCTGCAAAACGTATTTGCCGGTGTCGAAGGCTCCGACCGCGTCAAGGTTGGCGTCGTTCCCTTCGCTGCTTCCGTCAATGTCGGTTCGATGTACTCAGGCGCCAATTGGATCGATGGTACCGGCTCCTCCCCGGTCCACTACGAGAACGTTTCGGAAAACAGAACCCGTTTCCAACTCTTCGGCGATCTGGGCGTCGGCTGGGGTGGATGCGTTGAAGCCCGTCCCAACGGACACGATGTCACCGACGTCCCCGCCAGTGGTGCCGATAAATTGTTCGTTCCCATGTTTGCTCCCGATGAGCCGGGCGATGCCGGCAGTGCCCTGAGCGGTTACACCAACAGCTACATTGATGACGACGGCGGCTCATGCACCCCCTATCCGCGCGAATGCCTGAAATATTCCCGCCGCGGCAAGTGCAAGAAGGAAAGGGTCATCAGGCTTCCCGAGGCCCAAGCCCAGGCGCGAACCTGCAAGTACCGCAACCAGCCGTTCATCGACGGCACCGGCCCAAACTTCATGTGCACCACCAAGGCGATCCTGCCGCTCAACTCGACCAAAACGACAATCGAGACGGCAATCGATGCCATGCAGGCCCGCGGCAACACCAACATCAAGGAAGGCGTCGCCTGGGGCTGGCGTGTCCTGTCTCCCTCGCTGCCGTTTGCCGAGGGCCGCTCTAACGGTACCTCTGATAATTCCAAAATGCTGGTGCTCATGACCGACGGCGAGAACTGGTATCAAAACCAGAACACGCACAACAAGTCGATCTATGCCGCCCATGGTTACGCCAGCAAAGGCCGCCTGGGGACAACCTATTCGCGGGCCGCCTACACCACCTATGTAAATGAGCGCACACGCCAGGTCTGCGCCAATGCCAAGGCCGACGGTATTAAGGTTTTCACCGTCGCCTTCCGGCTTGAAAGCGACCCTGTAACCTCCGCCCTGCTGAAAGATTGCGCCAGCAGCGACGACGACGCCTATGTCGCCTCAAACGGCAGCATGTTGATCCAGTCGTTCCGCAATATCGGCAAGCAGATCTCCGAAATCCGCATCTCGGAATAACCCTCCAAAACATCCGCACAAAGGTTAGTAACAACTCTTGTGCAGCAATTTTTTAGCCCCCAGCCGCCCCCGCTAGCCTTCCGCCGAGTTGGGCCAAGTCTTTGCAAATATGAGCGTTTTCCTGAGGGCTGGAAGTTGCTTCTGGGGCGCGCATGATTCGCTTTAAAAGGCAAGGTTGTTGGCAAGCTGTTGAATAAGGCCCTGGTGCAACAACCATCAGCACTCCTCAATTCGACAATTGCATCCAACTGAACGACATTTACCTCCAACTTGTAATAAGTCGTCCAACCCGCTGATCCCACTCTGGCTGCGGGCAAGCGTTCCCCCGAAAAAAAATCAGTTTTCCGGCGCCTCGATGTCAATCCCGAGCAGCTTGCCGGTTGTTGTTCCTTGCCTGACGCGGGAGTGTTGTTTCATGTCGCCGTCGTATGCGCGCCTGAGCCTCGTGCCTTTCATGGCCACCATGCTCATTGCGATCGTTCTAGTAGGTTTGCAGTTGGGGGCGGCACGTGCCGGCCCTGATATCTTCGAACCGTCTGAGTTACTGACCGACCCTGTCCACCGCTCGCATATGGTGGTGCCCGCAGGAGCACCGTTTCCAGTTCGCGAAAAGATCACCATCGGCGTCGACAAATCGATGCTGATCGAACTGCCCGTGGATATGCAAAACGTCCTGGTATCTAATCCAGAGGTACTCGACGCGGTCGTGCAAACCAAACGGCAGGTATACCTGCTAGCTAAGGACATGGGCGAGGCCAACGCCATTTTCATCGGCCCGGACGGCGAGAAGGTCCTGTTCCTTGAAGTCTCCGTCACGCGCGATCTGAGCGCCCTGCACGACACCATGCGCAGGCTCCTTCCCGGGTCCGATATCTCCGCTGAAATGATGGGCGACAGCGTCGTCCTGTCTGGCAGTGTGGCGACTGCCGCCGATGCCAATCGCGCCACTGATCTGGCCAACCGCTTCATCAAGAAGAAAGACGGCGTCGTCAACATGCTGGCCGCCGATTCAAAAGAACAGGTCCTCCTCAAGGTCCAGGTCGCCGAAATGCAGCGCGACGCTCTAAGGCGCATCGGCGTAGACCTTCCCGGCGCGGTTCTGAACGGCGGCAGCTTCACCTTCGCCAAGGTCGTCCAGAACGCCTTCCCGATCACCAGTGCTCTGGTCCCTGGTGCTGCTTCTGGAACGCCGCTGCCCGGCGTCGCAGCCGGCTCAGCCTTCCAGCCGTCCTGGCAGGCGAATGGCAACAGCGTTACCGCCATGGTCCAGGCGCTGGAGCGCGCCGGTGTTCTGCGTACTCTGGCAGAGCCAACGCTGACGGCGATCTCGGGCGAGCAAGCAAGCTTCCTTGCCGGTGGCGAATTTCCAATTCCCATCGCGGAGGAAGACAACAAGGTCACCGTGGAATGGAAACCGTTCGGCGTGAACGTGTCCTTCAAGCCGGTCGTCCTGGATGAAGGTCGCATCAGCCTCAATATCTCCGCCGAGGTCAGCGAGATTTCTTCCGAGGGTGCTATCCAGCTTGCCACCTTGTCGCTGCCCGGCCTGCGCGTGCGCCGCGCAGAAACAACGTTGGAACTTCCCAGCGGAGCAACTCTCGCGATGGCCGGGCTCCTATCTGATGAGACCCGCCAGAGCGTCGAGGGGATACCCGGCCTCAAGGATCTGCCAGTGCTTGGCTCCTTGTTCCGCTCCAACGACTATCGCCGCCGCGAGACCGAACTGGTGATCCTGGTCACGCCGTACTTGGCAACACATCAAGGCCGGGGCGAATTGGCCCTTCCCGACAAGGGCTTCGCCCCAACCAGTGAACTCAAGGAATTGTTCTTCGGCCGCATCAACCGCGTCTATGGAATTGGCGCAGCCGACAGCCGTCGATATCGCGGCGATTATGGCTTCATCATCGATTATCCGGGAGTGAAGGGATGACACACTCAACCGAACGCTCCACCAACGCAATCTATGCAAGGCCGCGCCATCGTAAGCCAATCGCGATTGCCGCAAGCCTGCTTCTTGCGCTGGGCACAGCCGGGTGCAGAGACCGCCTCGGCCTCGACGACTTCACCGCCGCCGAACTCAACAATCCCGAAAAGCGTCATCCCATCGAATTCAACCGACAGACAGAGGCCCTGTTCGTCGAGTTGGGCGGCAAGGGCGATGGGCTTTCTCATCGCCAACAGGCCGACGTTTATCGCTTCGTCAAGCGCTACCGCTCTGAGGCCAACGGACCGATCACGGTATCTTCGCCACGCTCTGCTGGCGGGCACATGGCTGCCTCCCACTCACTACGCGATGTCATGGACACGATCCATGGTTTCGGCATCCCCGAACGCAACGTGCGCATCAGCCGCCATTCCGATTATGCCGGCGGTCACCTTGGTGCGGCGATTAAGATCGCTTATCGCCGCCCGGTCGCTGTTGCTCCGCAATGCGGTCAGTGGCCCGATGATCTTGGCCGCGACCGCGAACGCATCCATTGGGAGAACTTCGGCTGTTCGGCGCAAAGAAATCTGGCCCTTACGGTTGCCAATTCGCGTGACTTGCAGCGCCCGCAGGCCGAAACACCGCGCTCCAGCGAACGCCGTCACGTCACCTGGAAAGACTATATCAGCGTGCCCAAGACCGGCGGCTCGGATGATCAGGGCTCCAAGCAGGGCGCCTCCCAGTCCGCCCCCTCGCCGGGTCCGGGTCTGCAGTAAACGAACCGCCGCCACATGCAGGGAATCAAAACCGGCCGGGAACCCCAAGTTGGCGTTCCCGGTCTTTGTCGTATTTGCGATCTAATGCTCCCAACCAAGCTCCGCGAAGCGTCACACAAAATAACCTTATTCCACCTCCGTCACTCCTGCATTGTGTCGAACACCCGCGAACGGGAAAGCAGGAGCCCGTGCAAGCTTCAAGGAACCGCTTTCCAGCCCGCAATGACACTGCCGTCCCCGGCATTGCTTCCACCTTCCGAGCCGGAGAGGCCCTTTTTTGTTGTTTGCTTTGGCCCACCACACCGAGCGCCAAGCGGCTCCGCCCCCTTGGACGGGGGCGGACGGAATGTCATCTCTTGGGCCCGGTTTGCAGTCGCCAACAGCGCCGCACCCGCTACGCCAGGGACCAAGTGATCGTGACATTCCCAGGTGGGGGTGTCCGTTGCTTGGCTTGCGGTTGGGGCGGATACCCCCTCCTATCCGCGCCACAATCGATTAGCCCCTCGTGTTGCGATGTCGGACGCGCTGCGCATTGAA
>JAHZKP010000028.1 GCA_022600345.1 Alphaproteobacteria bacterium
ATTGGACGGGCCGGGCGGATTTGCGCCAATCTCTGCGCATCCCGTCTTGCCCGTGACACCGCCACGCGCTGCGCCGGTCCACTTGATCTTGTCACTAATCCGCCTCGGCAGAATGGTTCGATTTGGTCGGAAAGTGCTCTAGTACGATGAATTGGGGCCGGTGCCGATTTCGATTGGCGCCGGTTTTTCTTTTGTTGGTGGGTGTGCTGCGGGGACAGTGGCTCAGGCTGCCTGCCGATTGCGCAGGGTTTCGCCGCGATAGGAAAGCGCTTCGGCGATGTGCGAACGGGCAACCGTTTCCAGGCCGTCGAGGTCGGCAAGCGTGCGGGCAACGCGCAAGGTTCGATGATAGCCGCGAGCGGAAAGCCCAAGGGTTTCGGCGGCTTTGCGCATCAACTCCAGGCCCGCTGCATCGGGCATCGCTGTTTCTTCGAGGAATTGTCCGGAGCATTCGGCGTTGGTGCGAATTTTCCTGGCACCCAATTGGGCGAAGCGTTCGTGTTGCCGGCGGCGGGCTGCGTCGACGCGTGCACCAACTTCGGTGCTGCCTTCGGTGGCCGGCGGCAATACGAGGTCGGCGGCCGAGACAGCGGGCACTTCGATTTGCAGATCGATGCGGTCCATCAGCGGCCCGGATATGCGGGCTTGGTAATCATCAGCACAGCGCGGTCCGCGCTTGCACGATTGGCCGGGGGATGAATTCCCGCAGCGGCAAGGGTTCATCGCGGCGATGAGCTGGATACGCGAAGGAAACGTGACGCGGTGATTGGCGCGGGCAATGACCGTTTCGCCGGTCTCCAGGGGTTGGCGAAGGCTGTCCAGAACCTGTGGCGTGAATTCGGGGAGTTCGTCGAGGAACAAGACGCCCAGGTGCGCGAGGCTGACTTCACCGGGACACGGCTTTGAGCCGCCGCCGACGAGTGCTGCCATGCTGGCTGAGTGATGCGGCTGGCGAAACGGGCGTTCGGTTGCCAGCTTGCCGCCCATCAGTTCGCCTGCAAGGCTGTGGACCATGGATACTTCCAGCATTTCTTCGGGCGTCAGGGGCGGCAGGATGGATGGCAGCCTTGAAGCCAGCATGGATTTGCCGGAGCCGGGCGGGCCGGTCATCAACAGGTTATGGCCACCTGCTGCTGCCACTTCGAGTGCGCGCTTGGCGCTTTCCTGGCCCTTGATGTCTTTCAGGTCCGGCTGTGGGCCTGTCTTCTCAGCGACGTGGGCGACCGGGCGGGAGAGGATCTGGTAGCCCTTGAAGTGATTGACGAGGTTAAGCAGGTGCTCTGGGGCCAGAAGGTCCATGTCTTCAGAGGCCCAGGCGGCTTCCGGACCGCAGGCGGCCGGGCAGATCAGTCCCTTGCCCAGGGCGTTGGCGCCAATGGCGGCTGGGAGTGCGCCGGGCACCGCCCGGATCGATCCATCGAGCGCCAGTTCACCGATCGCGGCGTAACCGGCGATCGCTTCGGGTGCGATGGCGCCCATTGCCGCCATCAGCGCCAATACGATTGCGAGGTCGTAGTGGCTGCCTTCCTTGGGAAGGTCGGCGGGGGCCAGATTGACTGTCAGGTGCTTATAGGGAAGCCCCAGGCCGACTGCGTGGAGCGCATTGCGGACCCGTTCGCGGCTTTCGGCAACCGCCTTGTCGGGTAGGCCGACAATCATGAAGGCTTGCTGGCCGGGCGTGATGCGGACCTGCACCTCGACCGCGCGTGCCTCTATGCCGACGAATGCCAATGTCGAGATCTGAGCGTACAAGATTGCCCCCAACGCCTGCGAACCATACTGCTACTCCTGAACAGGTTAGTCCGAGTGCGGATCTGAAGCAAGAACATTTCATGAACCTTGCCGCATAATTCTGAGGCTTCGTTGCTCTTGCGGGAGGCGAGATGGGTCAAATGGGGCGTTCTGCCGGGCCGCTACAACCCGTTTTCGATATGGCGGGGCCAATGCCAGGGAACCAGAAAGACCAAATCGAATCCGATGTCGTAGGCCTGAAAACGTTGTTTGCGCGACAGCCAGAGATTGGCCGCGCGGCGGATGCGTTGGCGCTGGTTTTTCGTGATCGAGCTTTCGGCTTCATCTGGTGTCTTGCGGCGTTTGACCTCGATGAAGGCGATGCGCTGGCGGCGGACGGCGATAAGGTCGATTTCTCCGGCAGGGGTCCGCTGGCGCTTGGCGAGGATACGGTAGCCTTTCAAGGTCAGCCAAATGGCGGCGATGCGCTCGGCCGAGTGGCCCTTGCGGTACCGCTGGCGTCGTTCGGAGCGTTGGGCCTGGCGCCTGCTGGCGCTTGGCTGCTGGCGATCAGTCGGCATTACGGGTGGTCCGCTTCAGCGCCAGTCCCAATTCGTAAGCTCGATTTCTTGGGATGCTCAATTCCTGCGCAACCGTTTTGGCGGCATCGCGCAAGCTCATATCCTGCAAAGCTTCGGAGAGCCTTTGTTCGACTTGCTCATCGGTTGCCGCTTGTTCCTCGGGCGGGGCGACAACGATCACGATTTCGCCCTTGATGCTCTCTCGGGCAGCAAAGTCCAAGGCCAGTTCTCCAAGGGTGCCGCGTGCGAATTCCTCGTTGAGCTTGGTCAGTTCGCGGGCGACGGCAGCGGGGCGATCTCCCAGAAGTGCGGCCAGGTCTCCAAGTGTTGCCGGCAGTCGCGAGGGGGCCTCGAACAAGACGAGGGTGGCGGGGATTGCCGCAAGTTCTGAAATTCTGGCTTGGCGGGCTTTGTTCTTGGACGGCAGAAAGCCTGCAAAAACGAACGTATCGGTTGGAAGGCCGGAAGGCAGAAGGGCTGCCAGCGGCGCCGAAGGGCCCGGCAGGCTTGTAACCATGTGTCCAGCGTCAGCGCAATCGCGCACCAGTTTGAAGCCGGGGTCGGAAACTAGCGGCGTACCGGCATCGGAAATCAAAGCAACGCTCATATTGGCTTTGAGGTTTGCGAGGATGGCAGGTCGTTCGCGCTCGGCGTTATGCTCGTGATAGGGGCGCAGTTTCGTTTTAATGGCGTAGTGGTTAAGTAGCTTGGCGCTGTGGCGGGTATCTTCGGCAAGGACGATGTCGGCTGAGGCCAGGATCGACAGGGCTCGCAAGGTGATGTCGGACAGGTTGCCGATGGGGGTTGCGACCAGATAAAGCCCGGGAGGAAGCGGCTTGGCTGCCAAGTGGGAGAGTTCGGCTGAGGCGCGGGCGGCAACCGATTTGGCGCTGTCATTGGGGGCGCTGCCAGCGAGGTTGTGTGCGCCGGAGGGGGCCGATGCATCTGCTGGTTGGGCGTCCCGGCCGGGCTGCGCAACAGGGGCTTGATTGGTTGGTGCCAAGGTGATGGGCTCTTTACTCACTAATCTGATAGTCACGGGGCGAGAAAATAACGACTCTGGTTGGTCAAAATCAGCCGATAGTCCCTTTAGGAAGGCTTCGCGACATCATCTAAACAGATAAGGTGGAGCTGGCGAATCATGTGTTGCGCCATTGGTATGACTGGCACATTGATTTGCACCGCAAATTGGCCAGTCATGGCAGAATGGATGCTGTTAAATGGCAGGCGATATTCAGGGATGCTTTGGGTGAAGGTCAATTGCAGCGCTTTGACAGGTTTGCTCATCAGCATGGTCGTGCTGGCGTTGGCTGGTTGTGCCACGAATCTGGATAGCGCCGATCTGAAACCGAATGCGGCGGGTGGTGTTGCTGCCTCGCAAGCCGAAGCCAAACAGAGGCGCCGACCGGTAACGGTGGCAATGATATTGCCGCTAAAGGGCTTCGGGCAGACGGCGCTGATCGGCAAAAGCTTGAAGCAGGCTGGCGAACTCGCGCTGTTTGATGCCGATAATCAAGCCGTGCAGCTTATTGTGAAGAATGACGATGGTAGCCCGCAAGGTGCGGCTGCTGCCGCCCGCGAAGCCATTTCGGAAGGTGCGGAAGTCATCGTGGGGCCGCTGTTTGGGGCATCAGTATCCTCTGTTGCGGCAGTTGCGCGGCCAACGAATGTTCCGGTCCTGACATTTTCCAATGATCGCAATGCTGCGGGCAACGGGGCTTATCTGATGAGCTATCTGCCCAACGATGAGGTCGACCGGGTGGTCGCCTTTGCGCTGCAGCGCGGCAAGCGGACGTTTGCAACGCTCATTCCGACGGGTGTTTATGGCGATACGGTTGAGCGGGCTTTTCAGGCGGCAGTCAGCCGTGGTGGTGGGCGGATCGTCGTGCAGGAGCGGTTTGAACCGCGGGCAAACGCGATGCTGGAACCCGCCAAACGCGTTGTTGAAACGATCAATGATGCGGCGCAATCGGGTGTGCCGGTCGATGCGCTGTTCCTGCCAGGCAATCAGTCGACGCTTCCCAGCCTGGGTCCGCAGCTCGCCTTTGCCAATTTAGATACAAAGACGACGCAGCTTATCGGCCTTGGCGGTTGGGAATATCCCAACATCGGACGAGACGAAGTTTTCGTCGGTGGCTGGTATCCAGGACCCGATCCGGCCGGTTGGAAGCGTTTTTCGGAACGATTTGCGCAGACCTTCGGGAATGCGCCGCCAAGGGTTGCAAGCCATGCGCACGACGCCGTCAGTCTGGCGATCTCGTTGTCGTCGCGGCCCAAGGGGCAAAGGTTCACGCAGGCCAACCTGACGATGCCGGCAGGATTTGAAGGTGTCGATGGGCGCTTTACCCTTAATCCCGACGGAACGACGCGCCGGGGACTGGTGATCCTGGAAGTTCAGAAATTCGGTTCGAAAGTGATCGCCGGCGCTTCGGGGTCGAGCACCACGTTGGGGAGCTATTCCACTAACGGCGCAGCCAGGGGTGTTAATCGGGCGGCAGTGGGTGTGGGGGCCGGTGCAGTGGGTGGCGGCGTTCAGCGGGAAGCGATCGGGCCGAGCCGCGGCGGAACAGGCGCTGCGGTGGGGCGCAGATACCGGTAGCTGTCGGATGTGGTGAAAGTTGCGGCGGCTGGCGGCAGGTCCTCTTGCAACGATTGCAACCGGGCGAATGGGTCCGTAGGCTCTTGGTTGGGGGCCGTGTTGGTTTGGAGGCCAACGTTGTGTCCCGCCTTCTTGTTGTGTCCTTCCATCGAGCTGACCCATCTTGATTGACATTCTTTCGATCGTTGCGCCGGTGTTCGGGCTGATTGCGCTGGGCTACGTGTTCGGGCGCATGGGCTGGTTGTCGCCAACTGCCGAGCAGGGCGTTTCCGAATTCGCATTCCGCCTGGCGATACCCTGCTTGTTATTCAAGACGATTGTGACGGCGGATTTCGCTGACTTGTCGGTGGCCGGCGTCTGGCTCAGCTTCTACGGCGCGGTTGGTGTGACCTACACGGCCAGCGTGCTGGGCACCCGGTACCTGTTGAAGCGCCCGGCGGTGGATGGGGCACCCATCGCGATGTCGTCGCTGTTTGGCAACGCGGTGATGTTAGGTATTCCGGTTTCTCTCACGACGTTCGGGCCGCCGGCGGCCGCACCACTGGCGCTGATCTTGTCGGTTCATGCGCCAAGCTTGTGGTTGCTGACAACCCTACATGCGCGGCTTGCCGACCGGGTCAGCGATGCCGGAGCCGCGGAAATCGCGAAAACGCTGGTTCGCGATCTTGGAGGTAATCCGATCATTCTCGGCATTCTGCTGGGCGGGTTATGGCGACTGACCGGCCTACCGCTACCCGAAGTCGGATTGAAGGTTCTCAGTCTCCTGGCGCAGGCGGGGGTTCCGGCGGCGTTGGTGGCGCTGGGCTTGTCGCTGGTGCGGTTTGAGATCAAGGGGCAGGTGCCGACATTGGCGATGATCTTAATGTTGAAATTATTGCTGTTGCCGTTGGTTGCAATCGTGCTCGCAACGTTCGTGTTTCAACTCGATCCGGTTTCTGCGGGCGTGGTGGCAATTGTCGCGGCGGCGCCAACGGGGGCGAATGCTTATATCTTTGCGACCAAGAACGGGCGTGCGGTGAATTCGGCCTCTGGCGCCGTGGCGTTGGGCACGGTTGTTTCGGCGCTGACTGTTTCGCTGCTGCTGGTGTTCATCAAGCCCTGATGGCCGGAGATCGAAACACGACCCACTACTCACGACCCACTATTCACTGCCCAATACTCAGCCTTCAATCTTTCGGGCGCTGCAGGTGGGGTGCATGCCTCAGCCGTGAAGAACGCGCGCAGCACGAGCGAGTTTCTCGATCAGGTCCTTGTAGCGCTCCTGGGCCGCTAAATCCTTCAAGTGACCGTTTTCCTCAAACGCGGTGTTGGCGCGGGGGACGGCGAATTGCTCGGGCAGTACCAATGCGCCAAGGCCCAGTTCCAATACATGGCGCACGGTATATAGCCCGCGCAGTCCGCCCATGCCGCCTGGTGTTGCGGAGGCCAGAGCGAATACGCGCGTGCGGTAGACTTCATTCATGCCTTCGCCTTCGTCGCGGACGCGGCTGACCCAGTCGAGGGTGTTTTTAAGCAGCGGCGAAATCGAAGCGTTGTATTCCGGGCTGGCGATCAGGATGCCGGTGTGGAGAGCAAACAGGGCTTTCAGCTTCCTGGCGTTTTCGGGCGGACCTTCATTCTTCTCGATGTCGCCGTTGTAAAGCGGCATCGGATAATCGCCCAGGTCGGCAAAGGCGGAATGGATGCCGTTGGCTTCCGCGATACGGGTGCCCAATCGGGCGACCTTTTTGTTGAACGAACCGGTCCGGGCGGAACCGGCGAAGAAGAGTAAGCGCGTTGTGTCGGTCATCACGGTTGTCCTGATTGCCTCAACTTGAAACCTTGCCTGCGGACCAGCCGCCGGATTCGGCGGCCCCGTTCATTGTTGCGAAGTTTCGTTTCCTGGCAAGCTCTTGAGGAAGGTGATAACGGCGGCGCGCTGATCTTCCTTGGGGATTCCGACGTGGCGCATTCTTATGTCGGGCGTGTCGAACGTCGTTTGCCGTAGCCAGTTGTCAAGAGTCGATGGCGACCAGGGGATATTCAGGTTCTTGATGACGGGGGAATATGTGTAGCCTTCAAGGCTGCCAGCTTTGCGGCCGAACAAATGATGCAGCGGCGCGGCGTACTTTTCTTCATCTTTAGCGATGGCGTGGCAGTTGGCACAACGCTGCATGACAAGGCGTTCGCCAAATTCCAATTGGGCAGGATCGGGCGTTGCGGGGCGGCTTGTCGACTGTTGGGCTGCTGCTGGCTGGAGCATGGAGCCGAAAAGTATCACGGTGAATACTGCGGCTGTCGAGGTCAACCGACGCGCGGGTTGGGCGGTCTGGTGAATGACGGTCGATCGAGGGTGAACCGGCATGTTGCTTCTTGCTCCTTGTTATGGGCTTCAGGAGAATACGTCTTGGTCCGGCTATTCGATCAATCGAAAGATGTTTGGCAAGCGGCTTGCGTTGAGCGAGTTGTGAGCGGCGATAAAGCGAAAAGCGCCGACTGTGCGCGACAGTCGACGCTTCGTGTTGGTCAACGAGTATGTTGCGCGGCCTTGATTATTTCGCCGTCAAGGTCTTGATGTAGGACAACAGGAAGTCCTGCTCGGCCTTGTCGTCGATGCCGACATGGCGCATGCGGGTTCCTGGCATGAAGCCGTCGTTGTCGGCAATCCAGGCGCGCAGAGTGTTCTCGTTCCAGACGATGCCGGATTTCTTCATCGCGTCTGAATATTCAAAGCCTTCAAGCGTGCCGGCCTTGCGGCCAATGACGCCCAGGAGGCTTGGCCCGTAGGCCTTGCGGGCCGGGTCGGCAGCATGACAGCTCTCGCAGCGTTGCTGGAACATGATCTGGCCGGCGGCCTGCATTGCTTTCTTGCCGGCCTCGGTCATTTCCGCTTGAGCGATGCCGCTGTGGAGTCCAATTGCGCCGCACAGTGCAATGAGCCCGGTGGTCAATTTTGATTTTCTCATGATCGTCTTTCCCGTTTTCAGTTTCCGCCATACCGGCAGCCAACACTGGGAATTTAGACATCGATCAGTCGTGGGACGTTGATTGCGGTCAAGATTTGGTGCGGCCATGTGGCTCGGAACGCTGGAATTTCCTTGTACTTTCGGTCGGGTTGCAAAAAACGCCGCTGAAACCGATTCCAGCAGAGCTCGAATGCCTGTTTATTGGCGACCTCGTTGGCTCGCCTTCCCCTCGAACAGTCCCTTGACGCGATTGTAGAAGCTCTGGCGCTCAGAATAGACCGGGCCCTTGCCAAGCCGTTCGAGAGCTTCGATCCGGTGCAACAGGTCGCGATCGTTGTCGGTCAGATCGGTCATGGCCTGGGTTTTGGTGGTGACATAGAGGTCGCCGCCCTGTTTGCCCCTGCCGCGAAGCCTGAAGGTCTGACCATTTTGTGTGCCCTGTGGGAAGCGGAGCAGCAGTGTCGGATAACTGCCCGGTTTAAAGGTAACTTCGCCACCAAGTGCTGCGTCGACAATCGGGATTTCTATTTCGCAGGCCAGATCGAGACCGCGTTCCTCAACTTCGACGTTCTGCGAGGCGATCGACGGGCGCTGCCGTTGCAGATCCTGAATGAAGGCCTTGGCGTCGTTGCGTAATTCCTGAGGAGTTTCAATTTCGATCTGAACATACAAGTGTCCTGTCTCCACAGAACGAAGTTTAGGCATTCCCTTGCCCCTCAGGCGATATTGCTTGCCCCATTGGGTGGCTTCGGGAATTGCGACTTGGCTGATCGTACCTTCCAGATTGGGCACATCAATTTTGCCTCCCAGTGCTGCGGTCGTCATGGATACTGGGACGCGACAGAAAATGTCCGATCCGTCGCGCTGGAAAATCGGGTGGGGCTCTATCGAGAGGAAGATGTAAAGGTCGCCTGTGGGACCGCCACCGGCACCCGGCTCGCCTTCACCTGCAAGACGAATGCGTGTGCCGTCCTCGACTCCTGCTGGGATGTTGACGGACAGGTTCTTATCTTTGCTCGCACGGCCTGTGCCATGGCAGTTTTGGCAGGCCTGTGAACCCGTGCCTTTTTCATTGCCGCTGCCGTTGCATTTTTCGCAGGGTGGACTGGTTGGAATTCGGACTTGCGCGTGCTTGCCGGAGTAGGCTTCTTCCAGCGTGATGGTCATGTCGAAGCGCAGGTCGGAGCCGCGTTTGTGTTTGGTGGGCGGTTTGCCCATTATTCCGCCGAACACGTTATCAAATACCGAACTGAAGCCGGTGCTGGCCGGGTCGGCCTCGTTTCCTTGGTTGTCCGTGGTGTCGTTGGGCGGAGGTTGGCTAGTCGGCTTGGCTTGCGGGCCGGCCTTGGCGGTGGCATCTGGTGCAGGTGCCCGGCCGCAGGCGGTCAGGAGATCATTTGCGATGTCGTCCAGATTTGCAGATCTCAGCGTGTGGATTGAGCGAAACCCCATGGGGATGACACAGTCGTCGATGGCGAGCGGCACCAGCTTGCTCTGATCACGAGCGACGCTGGCCTCGTCGTAAACCCAAACGGAGTCGACTGAGTTCTTCGACCACAGAACGATGACCTTGCCCGCAGCGTTGATCTCAGTTTCGATAACCCGGTGGAATTCCGTGCCGCCGACGATGTTGCGGTCCCACCAGACCGTCAGGCCGTGGCCCTTCAAGAGGTCCACGAGACGGTCGACAAACTCCGCGTCAGCGCGGGAATAGCTGATAAAAATGTCGGCCATCGGAAGGTGGACTATTGTGGCTGGAGGGAAAGAATGCGGGCAGCGTTGACGCCCGCATCTTCCTTAGCCCTACAGGCCGCGGCGATCAAGAATTGGAACCACCGTCAAACAGTCCCTTGACGCGATCGAAGAAGCCGTGGCTTTCCGGGCTGGTGCCGCCGTTGGAGATTTTCTGGAACTCCTCAAGCAGTTCGCGCTGGCGCTTTGAGAGTTTGGCTGGCGTTTCCACTTCAACCTGGATGTACATGTCGCCGGTCAGTTTGGAGCGCAGGACGGGCATGCCCTTGCCTTTGAGGCGGAACTGCTTGCCCGACTGTGTGGCCTCAGGGATCTTGACGCGCGACAGGGTGCCTTCGAGCGTCGGCACCTCGATGTGGCCGCCCAATGCGGCGGTGGTCATCGAGATGGGTACGCGGCAGAAGATGTCGGAGCCATCGCGCTGGAATAGCGCGTGAGGTTCAATCGACAGGAAGATGTAAAGGTCGCCTGTGGGACCGCCGCGGGCACCGGCTTCGCCTTCTCCGGTAAGGCGGATGCGGGTGCCATCCTCGACGCCGGGCGGAATATTGACCGAAAGGGTGCGTTCCTTGGTGATGCGTCCGGCGCCGTTACAGGCGTTGCACGGGTCCTTGATGGTTTCGCCGCGGCCACCGCAGGTCGGACAAGGGCGTTCGATCGTGAAGAAGCCCTGGCTGGCGCGAACTTTGCCGGCTCCTGAACAGGTCGGGCAGGTGACCGGATCGGTGCCCGGCTTGGCGCCTGACCCGTCACACTTTTCGCATGTGACACTTGTTGGAACGCGGATCTGCGCGGTCTTGCCGGTGAAGGCGTCATCCAGCGAGATGCTCATGTTGTAGCGCAGATCGGCACCGCGTTCGCGGCCTGAATGACGTTCGCCAGCGCCGCCGCCGCGACGGCCGCCCATGAATTCGCCGAACAGGTCGTCGAAGATATCGGACATTGAGGACGCGAACTCAGGGCCGAATCCGCCTTGTCCGCCACCGCCGGGGCCGCGGCCCATGCCATCGAACGCGGCGTGGCCGAATTGGTCGTAGGCGGCACGCTTTTGTGGGTCTTTCAGGGCCTCGTAGGCTTCGTTGACTTCCTTGAAGTTCTTTTCTGCGTCGGCATCGCCGGGGTTGGCGTCGGGGTGGAACTTCTTGGCCTTGTTCCGGAATGCCGACTTCAGTTCTTTTTCAGTGGCTCCGCGATCGAGCCCCAGAACTTCGTAATAATCGCGCTTGGCCATTGTCGACATTGCTTTCCTAGCTGCGCGTTTGACGGCGGCGCCGTGCGGACGGATGCAGGCTTCACGGTAGGCGCTGACGGGCGGTTAGGCGAAACTGGTCAGCTTGATATATGTGAGCGTTGCATTGTGGATGGGTCTATAGACTGCAGGGGTCCGGCTTTGTGCGGACTCCCTGCAGTATTCCAGGACAGCACTGCCTTAAGCAGATTTCTTGTCGTCGTCGACCTCTTCGAAATCAGCATCGACAACTTCATCGCCGCTGGCATCTGATTCCGCGTCGCTTTGAGCGGCGGCTTCGGCTTCCTGCTGCTGGCCGGCATAGACCGCTTCACCGATCTTCATTGAAGCCTGGGTGAGATTGGTAAGGGCGGTCTTGATTGCCTCAAGGTCCTCCCCTGCCATGGCTTCCTTGGCAGCAGCGATGGCGGTTTCAACATCGCCCTTAATGGCCGTGACCTTTTCGTTGTCCTTGTTTTCTTCAAGGGTCTTTTCGGTCGCGTGGATCATGGCTTCGGCCTGGTTGCGAGTTTCAACCAGTTCGCGGCGCGCCTTATCCTCGGTGGCATGGGACTCAGCATCCTTGACCATCTGCTCGATTTCGGAATCGCTCAAGCCGCCGGAAGCTTCAATGCGAACCGACTGTTCCTTGCCGGTTGCCTTGTCTTTTGCCGACACATGCACGATGCCGTTGGCGTCGATGTCGAAGGTGACCTCGACCTGAGGTACGCCACGAGGGGCCGGCGGGATGCCGATCAGGTCGAACTGGCCCAAGAGCTTGTTGTCGGCTGCCATCTCGCGCTCACCTTGCTGGACGCGGATGGTGACGGCGCTTTGGCCGTCTTCAGCGGTCGAGAACACCTGGCTCTTCTTGGTCGGGATCGTCGTGTTGCGGTCGATGAGGCGTGTGAACACACCGCCCAGCGTTTCGATACCGAGCGACAACGGAGTGACGTCGAGAAGCAGAACATCCTTGACTTCGCCCTTGAGGACACCGGCCTGGATTGCTGCACCAACGGCGACGACTTCGTCGGGGTTGACGCCCTTGTGCGGCTCCTTGCCGAACAACTGCTGGACGACTTCCTGAACACGCGGCATGCGGGTCATACCGCCAACGAGGACGACTTCATCGATATCGGCTGCCTTGAGGCCGGCATCCTTGATGGCCTGCTGGCAGGGGCCCTTGGTGCGGTCGATCAATTTCGAGACCAGGCTTTCCATCTTCGCACGCGTCAACTTCATGGTCAGGTGTTTTGGGCCTGACTGATCGGCGGTGATGAAGGGCAGGTTGACCTCGGTTTGAGCCGAAGACGACAATTCGATCTTGGCTTTTTCGGCGGCTTCCTTGAGGCGCTGGAGAGCCAGCTTGTCGCCGCGAAGGTCGATGCCGTTTTCCTTCTTGAACTCATCGGCCAGGTAGGACACCAGCGTCATGTCGAAGTCTTCACCGCCAAGGAACGTGTCGCCGTTGGTCGACTTCACTTCGAAGACGCCATCGCCGATCTCCAGGATCGAGATATCGAACGTACCGCCGCCCAGGTCGTAGACGGCAATCGTGGTGGACTCGTTCTTCTTTTCGAGGCCGTAGGCGAGTGCGGCTGCGGTCGGCTCGTTGATGATGCGCAGAACTTCCAACCCGGCGATCTTGCCGGCATCCTTGGTCGCCTGGCGCTGGGCGTCGTTGAAGTAGGCGGGAACGGTGATAACGGCCTGGGTGACCGTTTCGCCCAGCTTGGCCTCTGCGGTTTCCTTCATCTTTTGCAGAATGAAAGCGGAAACCTGCTCGGGGGAATATTTCTTGCCGTTGGCTTCAATCCAGGCATCGCCGCTGGGGCCTTCGACGATGGTGTAAGGGACCAGCTCCTGGTCCTTCTTGACCGTTTCATCCTCGAAGCGGCGGCCGATCAGGCGCTTAACGGCAAACAGTGTGTTCAGCGGATTGGTGACCGCCTGGCGCTTGGCTGGCAGTCCGACAAGCCGCTCACCGTCCTCGGTAAAAGCAACGATGGAGGGTGTCGTGTTGGCACCTTCGGCATTATCGAGAACCCTTGGTTTTCCGCCTTCCATGACGGCTACGCAAGAGTTGGTCGTTCCGAGGTCGATGCCGATCACTTTTGACATTTGCGGTATTCTCCTTTGATTGCGGCAGATCGTGGAGGCCCTTAATCATTAGGCGCCTGGCTATACCCGGCCGCCTGCTGAAGACACGCGCCAACAACAGGCGCCTGGGCACGATCCCCTTTTTTGTTGCCAACATTGGGTGAACCCATGTTGGGCGGTATTCGTTGCCAACACTCGGCAAGCCGGTGTTGGGTCTTTGTTACTTGGCCAACACTCGGCAAGCCGGTGTTGGGTCTTTGTTACTTGGCCAACACTCGGCAAGCCGGTGTTGGGCGGTACAAGCGATATATAGGCGGGTAAATTCGCCGTGCAACAGCCGACCTTAGGGCTTTTGTTGAAGAAATCACGCTTGATTCGTCGCATGCTGGGATATCAGCCTGTGAACCGCACAATCAAGGGCAGAAACGACCATGCTCGAAGGATTTAAGCATTTTCCCGGGTATCTTGATAAAGTCGGGCAATCCGTCCTGCTGGCTGAGATCCGGACGATTTTGGTGAAAGCGCCGCTGTTTCGCCCGACCATGCCGAGGTCGGGAAAGCCATTTTCGGTTGAAATGTCCAATTGCGGTTCGTTGGGCTGGGTGTCTGACAAGGCGGGTGGATATCGCTATCAACCAGAGCATCCCGTAACCGGTGAGGCTTGGCCGGCAATGCCGCAGCAATTGCTGAGGCTGTGGCAGGATACTGCAGATTGCCGGGGGCTGCCGGAGGCGTGCCTGATCAACTACTATGCGGGGGGGGGGCGAAAATGGGCAGCCACGTCGACCGGGACGAGGATGCCCCCAATGCGCCGGTCGTCTCAGTTTCGCTGGGCGATGAGGCGGTTTTTCATGTCGGCGGGTTGAAGCGAAGCGATCCGAAGAATCGCGTTGTGCTCAAATCGGGCGATGTTGTCGTGCTCGGTGGGGAGGCGAGGTTTGCTTACCATGGGATCGACAAGGTTCGCGCTGGCACATCAGATTTGCTTGGCGAGGGTGGGCGGCTGAACCTGACTTTGCGGCGGGTTTGCGCCCTGTGATCGGCAATTGTTGTATTGGAATCGCTGGCTAGCCAATTACGCTCACATCGCGACTTTCTCTATCGTTAATAAACAATTGAATCTTATGCCATATTGATACGTTCATGATTCTTCATTTCGAATGTTGAGGCCGACCCATGCTTTACGTCATCTTAGGTTTTCTTGCGCTTGGTTATGGCATCTGGCGCCTGTTCTTTGGCAAGGGCGGTTCCTCGCGCAAGCCGTTCCAGTCTTCTGGAAACAAACAGGTCGACCGGGCCCGGCGCGTGGCATCGGGCCTTTCAGGGCCGGTTGTCGGCATCATTTCGATTGCGGTCGGATTGTTTCTCCTGGCCTCGACATCGTTCGTCTACATCGATGCCAACCGGGTTGGGCACCTGAAGCGCATTTATGCGTTCCAAGAACTGCCGCCGGGGCGGATTATTGCGCTTTCGGGCCAAAAGGGTCCGCAGGCTGAAATTCTCGGACCCGGTTTTCACTTTATTCCGCTGGTTCGGGTGCTTTTCCAGGTCGAGGAATTCCCGGTCATCAAGGTGCCTGAAGGCTACTATGGCGAGATCGTTGCGGTGGACGGGGTTCCAATGCCGGAGGGAATGTTCATCGCGCCCAAGATCCCCGACGATCAAATGGCGGCGATGCTGACGGCGGAGACGTTCCTCAATCAAGGCGGCTACAAGGGACCGCAAGAGACGGTTTTGAAGCCCGGCGAACACCGGCTCAACCGCTATCTGTTCAAGGTTTGGGTGCAGGAATACGACGCGCGCCGCGATGATGATACGCGGGCGACGCTGATCCCGGCGGGCCATGTGGGCGTGGTCAAGAGCAATGTAACCAAGCCGGGTGTGAGCTGCGTTGAGGAAGAGGTGAAGGCGAGTGAGATCGTCGACGGGGCGTTGTCGGTGCCGCTGGTGCCGCGCGGGTGCGTCGGCATCTGGCGCGAGCCGCTGCTGCCGGGCGCCTACTACATGAACCGCAAGGCCTATCAGGTTACGCTGGTCGATACGCGTGTGAAGACGTGGGAATACAAGGGCGGCTTTACCAAGCGGATTATTGACCTGTCGGTCGATCAGCAGGGCAATATCAAGCAAAACGAGCGCTCCGAGCCGCAGCCAATTCCCGAAAGCGCGGCAGACCGGGCGGTCTTCGTGAAGGTCGAAGGCTGGGACATCCCACAGGAGTTGCGTGTTCTCGTTCAGGTCAACCCGAAGAACGCTCCGATTGTTGTCGGTGCCGTCGGCGGGCTGGAAGAAATCGAAAACCGTATTCTGACCCCGGTTATCCGTTCTATCGTCCGCAACGTTGCCGGCTCGGAAATCGAAGTGCCCGACCCCAACGATCCAACCAAGATGATCCGGCGCAAGACGGAAGTGCTCGACCTTATCGAGAACAGAGAGGCGCTTGAACAGAACATCGAGGATGCGGTTCAGCGCGAGGGTCGCAAGGCCGGTGTGGAGATCCAGGAAATTCGCTTGGGCGAACCTGCCGTGCCGCCCGAACTGTTGGTTCAGCGCTTGCGCGAACAGCTCGCCGACCAGTTGCAGAAGGCCTACGAGCGCGAGACCATTGCGCAAGGAAAGCGCATCGAGACCGAGCAGGCACGAGCGACAGCCAACGAGCAACCTCGCCTGGTTGAGGCGCAGATCGCCGTGCAGGTGGCTAATCAGCGTGAAGCTGAGCGGGCCGCACTGGGACGTGCTGAACGGCAGTTCTTAGAAGAGCTGGCGCGCGGTCAGAGGGCGCAGGCAGACGTGCTCGGTCAGGATCGTGTGGCGCTGTTGCAGGCGCTCGACAAGACGCTTGCGGCGCTTGAGAAAAAGCCCGAACTGGTTGGGCTCATTTCGCGCCTGGTGCCACACACAATGGTTAGTGGCAGCGGTGATGGCGGGCTTGCGGGAGCAGCGGCGATCCTGTCTGGTGTCGTCAGCCGCAGCGGTTCTCAGGCACAACAGCCAGCGGCGCCGGCGGCACCTGCACGGTAGTTGATGCAAGGCAGTTGATGTTGAATTTTAAGGGCCGCGCGTTGACGTGCGGCCCTTTGTTATTTGTCGGCTTGAGCGATCCCCGTATTTTGGCTGCCCCTCACCCCGACCCTCTCCCCGTGAAGAACGGGGAGAGGGGGCGATGGTCGCGACCGTTTCGAACACCGGCCAACGGGTTCCCTCTCCCCATAGCGTAGCGTATGGGGAGAGGGGTAGGGTGAGGGGCAGACTTGATTGGTGCGGGTCAGGTGTTGTCGTTGGCACCGTCAGTCGTGCTACCGGGTTCGGCTGGTGGCTCGCTGGTTGGTGCGTCGCCTGTGTCACCTGCTTGGGGTTCGGGTGAGGTTTGGGCTGCGCTGGTTGCTTCCACTTCTTCCACGGGTTCGGGCTTGACCGGCTTGGGTCCGCCCTTGGCGACGACGACCATTGCCGGGCGCAAGACGCGGTCGGCGATGATGTAGCCAGACTGGAAGACCTGCAACACAGTGCCGGCTGGGACTGCACGGTCTTCCTGCTCCATCATGGCTTGATGCTGGTGGGGGTTAAAGAGTTCATCCTTGGGCGAGATGCGCTTGACGCCGTGGCGCTCCAGGACGGAGAGGAACTGGCGCTCTGTCATGGTGACGCCGTCGAGAAGCGACTGGAGCACGGGATTGTCGTTGGTGGCGCCGTCGGGGACGCTGGCAATCGCGCGCTCGAAGTTATCGGCGACCTCGACCGTATCGCGTGCGAACTTGGTGATGGCGTACTTGCCGGCATCTTCTGTTTCTTTTTCGCGGCGGCGGTGAAGGTTCTGGATCTCGGCCTGATAGCGATGAATGTCTTCCTGGGCCTTGGCCAGGCGGTCGGCCAGGTCGATCTGCTGCTTTTCCAATTCCTCAATTTGTGCGCGGATGGCGTCGGCAAAGTCGGCTGAGCCTTCGAAGCTGTCCATGCCAAGTTCGTCGGCAAGGGATTCCAAAGCTTCCTCGCCCATGGGGTTGTCGTCCATAGTGTCAGGGTCGCTGCCGAAGCTGGTGGGCGAGCGCGGTCGGGCGCGTCGGACCTTCTGGCTGCTGCCGGGGCGGGGAAAGTCATCGTTGTGACCGGGCTTGTTGGTCTCGTCGCTCATTGGGTCTCCGATCCAATACAGTCGTTGTTAGTAGCGCATCCGGCGCCTGATCGCACGTGCCGCAGTCCATTTTGAGCAACTGGGTAGCGTGGAGGTTTCACTTGCGTCTCGATATCAGGGCAGATGCGGCAATATCAAGTCAGCAGCTTGGTCATCAGCTTGGCTGTGTAGTCAACCATCGGGATAATGCGTGCGTAATTCAGCCTGGTCGGGCCGATAATGCCGATGACACCGACGACCTTTCGTTCCTCATCGTGGAAGGGAGCGGCAATCAGCGAGGAGCCCGACAGCGAGAACAGCTTGTTCTCAGAGCCGATGAATATCTTTACGCCGTCGGCGCGTTCGGCGTTGCCCAGGATCTGCATCAGGTCGCGCTTGGATTCAAGGTCGTCGAACAATAATCCTATGCGTTCCAGATCCTCCTGGGCGGTGACTTCCTTCAATAGGTTGGAGCGGCCACGAACGATCAGGCTCTTGCGGTCGTCCAGTGTGCCCGACCATTCCGCGAAGCCTGCCTTGATGACGCGCTGGGTCAATTCGTCCAATTCGTCGCGTGCGCGTTTCTCATCCGCCTCAATGCGTTCGATGGCTTCTGATATGGTGAGGCCCTGGATGTGCGCGTTGAGATAGTTGCCGGCTTCCGTCAACGCCGAAGTGGGCAGGCCGGGTGGCAATTCCAGGACGCGGTTTTCGACTTCGCCAGATTCGCCCACCAGGATGACAAGGGCCTTGCCAGGGGCGAGCGGGACAAACTCGACATGCTTGAGGCGTTCAACCTGTTTATCGGCGAGCACCACGCCGGCGCAATGGGAGAGGCCGGAAATCATTTCTCCGGCTTCTGAGAGCAGTGCGTCGAAGTTGTTTCCGTGGTGTCCGGAAATCTGGGACTTGATGGAGTTGCGCTCTTCATCAGACAGGTCGCCAACTTCGAGCAGCCCGTCGACGAACAGCCTCAATCCCGATTGGGTCGGCAGGCGGCCGGCTGAAGTGTGAGGGGAGGCGATCAGTCCCAGGTGCTCCAGGTCGGACATGACGTTGCGGATCGAAGCGGGGGACAGATTCATCGGCAAGACGCGGGCGAGATTGCGCGAGCCCACAGGCTCGCCGGTTTGCAGGTAAGAATCCACGATCTGGCGGAGAACCTCGCGCGAGCGCTCGTTTAGGATGTCGGCGCTGAAAAGGCGTTCGTTCGTGGCCAATTTTGCTTCCGTCATTTAGGTCTCAAATCGCGTCGACGCTGCTGACTGGGTTCCATATGAGCGATTTTGGTTGGGTTGGTGCTCTCGTGAGCCATATGGTTTGCGGTTGTGGCGGGATTTGCTGGGTGGCGGGTAATCTAGCATGAGGTGCAGGCGGGTTGTAGCTTCGAAACTTCTGCGTGCCGTGGTCATTTTGTATTGAACCCTTTGGCGGCGTCTGTTTAGGTTCGCTCGAACTTCTGTCACCCCTTTATTTAGTCCGTTGCGGCGGGTTGCCAAGGCAATCGGCGCTCGGGGCCTAAATTCGAACCCAGAGATACAAAAACTATGCGTCCCTCCAAGCGAGAGCCTGACCAACTGCGCCGTGTGTCGATCGATCGAGCGGTATCCATGCATGCCGAAGGATCATGCCTGATAAAATTCGGCAATACGCACGTTTTGTGTACCGCGACCCTGGAAGAACGGGTGCCGCCGTGGCTCAAGGGGCAGGGGCGCGGCTGGGTGACGGCCGAATACGCCATGCTGCCGCGTGCGACAACCGATAGAACCCGCCGGGAGGTGACGCGCGGATCGCCATCGGGCCGCACGCACGAGATCCAGCGGTTGATCGGACGGTCTCTTCGTGCGGTGGTTGATCTGGAGAAGCTGGGAGAGCGCCAGATCACGGTCGACTGCGACGTGATCCAGGCTGATGGCGGTACGCGCACGGCTGCGATTACGGGAGCATGGGTGGCGCTGCACGATTGCATCGAGTGGATGAAGGTGCGCGAAATGGTGACCGATAAAGCGCTGCCCGATCAGGTGGCTGCGATCTCGTGCGGGCTCTACAAGGGGACGCCGGTTCTCGATCTCGACTACGCAGAAGACTCCAATGCGGATGCGGATGCGAATTTCGTGATGACGGGTTCAGGGGGGATTGTTGAGGTTCAGGGGACGGCAGAGACTTCGCCGTTCAGCCAGGAGGACTTCGATGCGCTGATGGGTTTGGCGAAAAAGGGCATCGGTGAACTGGTGCAGCTCCAGAAGGTGACGATCAGTTAGTCCGCATTCCCTGTGAGAGCGACGGGCTGGTTCAGAGATCAAGGAGGTGGAGATGAGTGAGCTTGTTCCCGCCGGGATCTTGGAGACTGTGCTTTACGCCGAAGACCTGGAGGCGGCGGAAGCCTTCTATAGCGGTGTGCTGGGCTTTGAGGTGTTCTCCAAGCGTGCCGGGCGGCAGGTGTTCTTTCGCTGTGGTGAACAGATGTTATTGATCTTCAACCCTGTGGCGACAGCGGTGCCGCCGCAGTCAGATGCCAGTTTGCCGGTTCCTCCGCACGGTGCGCAGGGGGCAGGCCATGTCTGCTTCAAAGCAAGCGGTGAGCAGATCACCGCCTGGAAAGATCATCTGGAAGGCCGCGGTGTGATGATTGAAGCAGACTTTGAGTGGCCGCAGGGCGGGCGTTCGATTTATTTTCGCGATTCCGCTGGAAACTCGTTGGAATTTGCAGAGCCGCGTATCTGGGGAATGGAATGACGAATGTGCTTGAAGCCGGTATGCGGCTGGTTGTTGCCAGTCACAACGCGGGCAAGGTCTGGGAGATCAAGCAGCTCATTCAGCCTTTCGGGCTCGATGCGGTTTCGGCTGGCGACCTGAACCTCCCTGAGCCTGAAGAAACCGAGACGACGTTTGCGGGCAATGCCAGGCTGAAGGCCGTTGCCGCCGCAACGGCGTCCGGGTTGCCGGCGTTGGCTGACGATTCAGGCTTGGAGGTCGATTGCCTGGGTGGTGCGCCGGGGATCTATTCGGCGCGCTGGGCGGGACCGACAAAAGACTTTTCGCTTGCCATGAAAAAGGTTGCTGAGGAAGTGAAGCAGCGTCACGGTTGGTCGGCGCCCGGTCCCAAAGCCAATTTCATTTGCGCGTTGTGTCTGGCGTGGCCGGA
Organism: Alphaproteobacteria bacterium; assembly: GCA_022600345.1. GTDB lineage: Bacteria > Pseudomonadota > Alphaproteobacteria > Rhizobiales > Hyphomicrobiaceae > Filomicrobium. The sequence goes on from JAHZKP010000028.1 coordinate 20,190, forward strand.
CGGTCAGACGGAGGTGTTTGAAGGCCGGGTCGATGGCGTTCTGGTCTGGCCGGCGCGCGGGGGCAATGGATTCGGTTACGATCCGATGTTTCTGGCCGAGGGAAAGTCGGAAACGTTTGGCGAGATGGAGCCGGCGGAAAAGCATGCCATGTCGCATCGTTCGCGCGCGTTCGAGATATTCAAGGCGGCGAAGCTCGATGGCCTGGAGAGGGGCGGTGGTGCGGATGTCGCGACGGCAAATGGCGGAGCAGGGGCCTTCGAGGGGCTTTCTGCTGCGGCGGCCAATCTTTCCACAAGGGCGGAACTGGCGGCGTTTGTCGGACATTTGCGCGAGGACCTGAAGGCTAATCCGGGTAACTGGGAAAATGCCGACCTGCCAAGGTTTCTGGAGGCGATGCAGGGTTGGTTGCAAGACGAGACGTCGCTTGAGGATGAGCCGCGATGGCGGTTGCTTGCCAAGGCGCTGCTGGCGGCAAGCATGTACGAATGAATACGTTCAAGCAAACTGCCCAACTGCGGTCCGGGACTGATGGTTTGAATGCGCCAAGTGAGCGAGGGTCGATCGATCCGGGTTTTAGCGTCTATGTGCATTGGCCGTTTTGCGCGCAAAAATGCCCCTACTGCGATTTCAACAGCCATGTTCGATTTGGTGGAGCCGATGGCCGCAGCGGCTGGGATGAGGCGCGCTTTGTTGCCGCCTATCTGCGCGAGCTATCTTATTTTCGCGAGCAAACCGGCCCGCGCTCGGTTGCAAGTGTATTCTTTGGCGGTGGCACGCCATCCCTGATGCAGGCGTCGACTGTGGGGACAATCCTGGATGAGATCTGCGGGCTTTGGAATTTGGCAGATGGTGCGGAGATCACGCTGGAAGCCAATCCGGGGTCGGTCGAAGCGGCGCGCTTTCGCGGCTTTCGGGCGGCTGGCGTCAACCGGGTGTCGCTGGGGGTGCAATCGCTGATCGAAGCGGACTTGAAGGCGCTGGGCCGGATTCACAGCGTGGCCGAAGCCAAGGCTGCTTTGAAAATCGCCACCGATACGTTTGAGCGGGTGTCGTTCGATCTCATCTATGCGCGCAGCGGGCAGACGTTGGACGGGTGGCGCTCGGAGCTGGCAGAAGCGTTATCATTCGGTTCCTCGCATCTTTCGCTCTACCAGTTGACGATTGAGCCGGAGACGATGTTCCAGAAGCTTTATGCGGCCGGTCAACTTGTCATTCCGGATGCTGAATTGGCCGCCGACATGTTTGAATTGACCGCTGAGATGACCCAGGCAGCCGGGCTTCCAGCTTACGAGGTTTCCAATCACGCACGTTCTGGCGAAGAGAGCCGGCACAATATGACCTACTGGCGTTACGGCGAATATGTCGGCGTCGGGCCGGGGGCGCATGGGCGCATATTGCTTGACGGTCGGGCACGCAGGGTCGGGACGGTCACAGAGCGGCATCCCGAAACCTGGGTCGAAATGGTCGAGGCCGACGGACATGGGGAGTTGGAGCATGAAGATATTTCGCAGGCTGCAGCGGCCGACGAAATGCTGATCATGGGGCTTCGTCTCGCCGAGGGGCTCGATCTTGACAGGCTTGCCCAGGTCGGTGGCGTCAGGCCCGGGCCGGAATCGGTTTCGCTGCTGGTGGACCAGGGTGTTTTGGAGGTGGTTAACAGCGGGCGCTCGATCAGGGCTATCGGTGCGGGGCGGCTGTTGATCGATGAACTGGTGCGGCGGCTTTCAGCGGGTCTGGTTACGGTGGCACAATAGCGCCATGGCGTTGCCGGCGAATTCGTTATAGACAGCGTGCGAAATAGAAAGCGTGCCAAATAGACAGCCTGCAAACTAGACAGTCGGCAAACCTTCAACCAAATCGCGGTTCCATGCTCAGAAGCCTTTATGACTGGACGATGCGGGCTGCGGCCCACAAGCATGCCGTCCCCTCGTTGTTCGGGGTCTCCTTTGTGGAGAGTTCTTTCTTTCCCATTCCACCCGACATCATGCTGGTGCCCATGGTTTTGGCCAGGCGCGCCAAGGCGTGGTTCTATGCGACCGTCGCCACTGTCGGGTCTGTTCTGGGCGGTGTGTTTGGCTATCTGATCGGCTACTTCTTGTTCGAGCAATTCGGCAAGCCGATGCTGGACTTTTATGGCTACGGCGAAAAGTTCGCGAGCTTTGCTTCGCAATACAACGACTATGGCGCGTGGATTGTGTTCGTGTTCGGCGTCACGCCGTTTCCCTACAAGGTCATCACGATTGCCAGCGGCGCGACGGCGCTCAACATCGGCGTATTCCTGCTTGCCAGCGTGCTGTCGCGGGGATTGCGGTTCTTTGTCGTTGCGGCATTGCTTTATTGGTTCGGTCCGCCAATCCGGGACTTCATCGAAAAGCGCCTGGGGTTGGTGTTTACCGTTTTTGTGGTCTTGTTGATTGGCGGCTTCGTTGCCATCAAATATCTGCTGTAGGCCTATTGTCGGATCGGTCTGATTGCCGGTGCTCACATCACTGGCCCGTGTTGTCTATCTTGTTTGCGTAGTCTGGGAGTTGCTGATGAGTTCCGCGCTGGGAAATCCGTTAAAATCCGACGCCTATAAAATCGGTAGCTGGATGTTATTTCTGGCTGCGGCTGTGATCCTGGCGGCGCTGGGCTTCCAATATCTGGGCGGCTATGAGCCCTGCCCGCTGTGCTATCAGCAACGTTACGCCTACTACGTGGGTGTGCCGATGCTGTTTGCCTCACTGATTTTGCTGAGCGCGGAAAAAGAGCGCACCGCGGCACTGGTGTTTTTTATCGTATCGCTGGGATTCCTCTTCAACGCGGGCCTTGGGGGCTATCAGGCGGGGGCCGAATATGGATTCTGGCCGGGGCCGGAAGCTTGTTCAGGCGACGCGGGCGTAACGACATCGGCTGCCGGCCTGTTGGGTGAACTGGAAAAAACCAAGGTCGTGCGTTGCGATCAGCCTGACTTCTGGTTCCTGGGGCTGTCATTTGCCGGTTGGAACGCATTGGTGTCTTTCGTGATCTTCATTGGATCGCTGAAAGCCGCGTTCGCCTCTGTCGATCGCCGATAGCTATTTTCGCTTAAAATTCATAGGCCTGTGGTGGGCGCTTGAGGGTGTAACTCGGGCGCTCGAATGGCAGGTGTTGCGCGTTCATCCGCGGTCAATGTTATTGCCTTATCCACATCCCGTTTCTCGTCTTGTTGTTGCCCAAAAGGAACGGTTAATTAAGTCTTAACAGCGGGGGCAAACCCCGGACAGTCAAAGGTAAGACGGAGTGCTGCGGACCAGGTTGGTCCAGCCGAACAGTGTTCCGGAGCGTACTTAAAAAAGACCACCCAGTACCCGCGTTTGTAAGCGTCCAAGTTTGCGTATCAGTTTTTGGGCCGAGCCGGCAGTGTCCCGCCGCTTAGCCTTCGAGTTCAAAAAGCCCCCGCGCTGTTGCGCTTTTTGGCTTTTTGAGAGTTTCGAGTTGGTCGCGTTGGTTTTCGTATCTGCGTCGTATCTGCGTCGTATCTGTGAGTGGCGTTTTCCATGCCAAATAATCGAGTAAGTCGCGTCGTTCCTGTACGTGTTGTGTCGTTGCGTGAGTTGCCGGGCTGTGAGTGCCGGTCCGGCCGTGTAGCCGATGAGTTCATTGCAGCGCGTTTGGTTGCGAGTCGTATGAGTTGTGGTGAGTTAGTAAGCGTCGCCTCGCCTAAACAGGTGCTTGGCCGAGCGTTTGAAAGATCGCGTCGTTGTGCGTCTCAGGCCAGGTTCAAGAGTATGTCGGGCGTTGTGCGGTGAAGCGAGTTTGTAAGTGCGTTTTGTTGGTTGAGTTGGTTTCAGTTGATTTGAGTTGGTCTGAGTTGTTGCTGGAGCGTTGGTGAATGTGTCTGAGTTTGCGTCGTCGAAGCGTTGAGTGCTGCGTCTGAATTGTCCGTTGAAATTCGAAAGGTGTTGCGTCGTGGAGAGTCGTGAAAGTGAGTGGCGTCCGATTAGTGACGTAGTTGGTGAAATCGTAAGTGACGTTCGCGTTGCCAAATCAAGTGCGGTGTCCAGTTGACCGGGCAGGGCCGTTGGAAAATATCGGCCCGGGTTTGAGCTTGGGCGACGTAGTAGGCATCAGAGATTTTGGTTGTGAGATCGCTCATAGAATGCGGTGGCGGTCTCCACGGAATGGCAGGTGCGTCGAGCGCGAAAGAGTACCACTCGATCGAGATGCTGCATTAACCGGTTGCGCGTAGCAGCACGTGAGCGTTCCTCGTACCTGCCAGCCTCTGCCTCGTTTTGTGTCGGGGAGGCTGGTGCGAAAAAGTGAAAAGTTTTGGAGGCTATGACGATGCATAACACCCCTGAGTACGTCGACACGCTGCAGTGGCACCAGACGATTGGGTATGCCCGGCAGATCTGTGCTCGCGTGTTTCGAGATGGCGGCGCGCCATGTGATGCCTTGAAGGCGTACGGGTTGGTGCGAAGTGCGGAACAGGCCGGTGGCGACTGGAGCAAGGCGGTCGAGCTGATTGCCGAGGTGATGTGTTCCCAGAGTCAGAAGCAGGCGGCATGATCGAGGCTGTAAGGGTGCCAAGCGGCACTCTTTTTGTTGGCCCAACACTCGGCAAGCCGATGTTGGCTTTATCTTTGCCCAACACTGCGTAAACGCGTGTTGGCGCTAGGCGACAAGATACGGCGAGTGATTCCGTGAGTGCGGAAAGGCGCAATTCATTGCGCCCTACAGG
>JAHZKP010000029.1 GCA_022600345.1 Alphaproteobacteria bacterium
GCCGTATCTTGTCACCTAGCGCCAACACCGGTTTACCGAGTGTTGGGCAAAGAGAGACCACAACGGCTTGCCGTATCTTGTCACCTAGCGCCAACACCGGTTTACCGAGTGTTGGGCAAAGAGAGACCACAACGGCTTGCCGTATCTTGTCACCTAGCGCCAACACCGGTTTACCGAGTGTTGGGCCCAAAAAAACAAGTCAGCCCGCCGTATCTTGGTACCAGCTCCACAGGACTTTGTGATCGTCACCGTCGGCCCGCCGTATCTTGTCGCCTAGCGCCAACACCGGTTCACCGAGTGTTGGGCCCAAAAAAACAAGTCGGCCTGCCGTATCTTGGCACCGGCTCCACAGGACTTTAGGAACTGTGGACCCATCAAATAATGAAACACCAATTATGCGTTTGTTATCAGGTGCGTAACCTTTACGCGCTCGCAAGCTTTGTCGCTTAAACTCCGCCCCTGATGTAGTGCGTGTGGTGGAGCGAATTGATGAATGCGATTAGAGAATGGCTGAACCCACGGGTAGCCATGGCGGCAACGAACGAGCGCCTGACGCTGGTCGTTTTCACGATGACGATTTTCCTCTCGGCCCTGCTGCTGTTTGCCGTGCAACCGATGTTCGCACGCATGGTGCTTCCCAAACTGGGCGGCTCGCCATCGGTGTGGGCGGTCTCCATGGTTTTCTTCCAGGCAGCACTGCTGGGCGGATACACATATGCCCACCTGCTCAACCGTTATCTTGGTAGTACGCAAGCGTTGCTGACCCATCTGGCGTTGTTGGTCGTTGCCCTGTTCGCACTGCCGATCGCGCTGCCCTCATTTGCCGCTGAACCGCCTCCAGGCGATGCCTATATGTGGTTGATCGGCGTTTTGACCGTCGGTGTCGGCCTGCCGTTCTTCGCAGTGTCGGCCAACGCTCCACTGCTGCAATCCTGGTTTGCCAGAAGCGGCCACAGCCACGCCGACGACCCCTACTTCCTCTATGGCGCATCGAACGTCGGCAGCATGCTGGCGCTGTTGTCCTATCCCGTTTTGCTGGAGCCCGTGTTCGGCCTTGGCGAGCAGGCGATGCTGTGGACCATCGGCTTTGCAATGTTGGCAACCTTGATCGCAGCCTGCGGTAGCCTGATGCTGGTCGGCTCGGCCGCCAACGACACCCAAATCGAAACAAGCAAGCAAGCTGCCAGCCCAGCGGTCGCAGAAACCGCCGTGACTTCGCGTGATCGCGCCGTATGGATCGCGCTCGCCTTCGTGCCATCGGCGCTGCTGGTCGCTTTCACCACCTTCCTGACCACCGATATCGCGTCAGCTCCGTTCCTCTGGGTCCTGCCGCTGGCAGCATTCCTGGGAACCTTCATCATCACCTTCCGCGATCAGCCGTTGATCCCACATGGCTTCCTGTTGAACCGGCAGGCGATGATTGTCGGCCTCGCCATCTTTGCAACGGCCTCTGTCAGCGCCATGGCCTGGAACATCGCCATGGCCGCCAGCCTTGCTTCATTCCTGCTGGTGACCTTGGTTTGCCACCGCGAGCTATATCTGCGCCGACCTGCTGCCAGCAAACTGACCGAGTTCTATTTGCTGATGTCGCTTGGTGGCGTGCTGGGTGGCATCTTCGCAGCCCTCATTGCCCCGCAGATCTTCACCACCATTTTCGAGTTCCCACTGTTGCTGGCCGCCAGCCTGCTGATGCGCCCGGATATTCTCGATCAACGCGAGGACCGCCAGTCCTGGCTCCAGGCAGCCGGTATGGTCGCTGTCGCGGCAGCCGTATTGCTGTTGGCCTCGACCTTGATCTCCTGGGGCATTGTTGAAGGCCATATGAAACTGCGAGTCGTCGTCGTGGCGATGCTGTTTGCTGGCCTGCTCTACTTCGCGGGCAAACCGGCCCGGCGCATGGCGGTTGTCGCCACCATGTTGCTGGCCATTCTGATCCTGCCCGAAGGCCGCAATGAATCGCACGCGGTTCGCAGCTTCTTTGGCGTTCACCGCGTCATCGAAACGCCCGATGGAACGTTGCGCCTGTTAATGCACGGAACGACCGTTCACGGAGCCGAGCGTCTGATCGATGAGGCTGGCAACAAGGTCGCTGAACCAATCCCCAGCACCTATTATCACCCACAGTCTCCAATGGCCCGCACTCTCGATTTGGTGCGCAACGCCAAAACGACTGACGGTAAAGTGGAAATCGGCATCGTCGGGTTGGGTGCTGGCGCCATGGCCTGTCATAAGAAAGCGAACGACAACTGGAAGTTCTACGAAATCGACCAGGCCGTCGTCGATATCGCCCGCGACAAGAACCAGTTCGGCTACATGTCAACCTGTCAGCCCGATGCCCCGGTTATTGTCGGCGATGCCCGCCTGACGTTGACCAAAGAGGCCGCTGGTGCGTTCAACTACCTGCTGATCGATGCGTTTTCGTCGGATGCCATTCCAATGCACCTGCTGACCGTCGAGGCGTTCAAGCTCTACGTCTCGAAATTGGCTCCCGGCGGCGTTCTGGCAATCCACCTGTCCAATAAGCATCTGGACCTGCCACCAGCCGTAACCGCAACAATTGAACAGATCGACGGACTGAATGCCGTGCTGGTCAACGACAAGCCTGAGAACCCAGGTTTCGACAGTGCGCCTTCAACCGTCATGCTGATCAGCCGCGATAAGGCAACGATTGAGCCCGCGATGGCCTGGCAAGGCGCCGAAGCTCCCAAATCGCAGGGCGTCAGTGCCTGGACCGACGATTACTCCGATATCGTCACCACGCTCCTGCGCGGCTGGTTCAAGACGAATTAAGACACTACTTCCCGTCATCCTTGCCCCAGGATGACGGGACAAAATTTGGTATATTTGAATGCTGTGACGCGCGGTTGCTGGCGGGGATACGAGCGGCGCAATGCATTGCGCCCTACAAAAAACGCCAACCTGTAGGGTGCAATGAATTGCACCTTTCCACGCTCACCTTCGCCGTTCCGCGTCCTTCGAGAAGGCCGGGGAGCAAGGCGACGCGCATCGTGCTCCACATCGGTTCGCCGCATCGTGGCACCTAGCGCCAACACCGGCTTGCCGAGTGTTGGGCAACAAAAAAAGCGGCCCGCGCTGCAAAGCGCGGAATAACGCCGCGTGAGACATCTAATCTTGCACCAAACTCCCTTCGCGGTTATTCAGCCAGTCTGTTCTTTAACGGCGACCGGCCAAGTAACGACCAGATACTAAAAGTGAGGGACCATGCACGTCGACGAAGCGACCGTCCGGCGCATCGCGCGGCTTGCGCGCATCAAGATCACCGATGAGGAAGCCAAAGACCTCGAAGGTGAGCTTTCATCCATTCTCGATTGGGTTGAACAGTTGGGAGAGGTCGACACCGAAAATGTCGAGCCGATGACACGCGTTGTGCCGATTTCGCTGAAACAGCGCGACGACGTTGTAACCGACGGCCAGAAAGCCGCCGACGTCGTCGCCAACGCGCCGATGAGCGAAGACGACTTCTTCGTCGTGCCCAAGGTGGTTGAGTAAGCGGGTTGGCAGTTTGGGCAAACCTGCAGTGGGCCCTTGTCGGACTTGCCGGTTTCCAGATGACTTGCGCAGCGCTGTATTTCACTGGCTTCCATCTGCGCAAAGTGATTAGCGGTGCTGAAGCGTCGGTTGAGAATGAAGCCGGTGCGAGAACTGTGAGAGTTCTTAGCCTCGTGGTTTATGGATCGATTTTAGCGGCCCTTGTCCTGGGGCCGGGCGCAATGGCCCTGTCGGTTCTGAAACTTGGATTGATCTGAAGGAATGCATTCGTGACCGATCTGACGAAATTGACGCTCAGCGAAGCCCGTGACGGGCTGGCCAACAAGGACTTCTCGGCAACCGAGCTGACCAAGGCGCTTCTTAAGGCCATCGAAGCTGGCAACGAGGATCTCAATTGCTACGTCCTGCCGACGCCAGATCATGCTCTCGCCCAGGCCAAGGCCAGCGATAAGCGCATCAAAAAAGGCGACGCCGGCGAGTTGGAAGGCCTGCCGCTGGGCATCAAGGATCTGTTTTGCACGGAAGGTGTCCGTACCACCGCCTGCTCCAACATTCTCGACGATTTCAAGCCGCGCTATGAATCGACTGTGACCGCCAACCTGTGGGACGCGGGCGCTGTCATGTTGGGCAAGCTCAACAACGATGAATTCGCCATGGGCTCATCCAATGAGACCAGCGCATTCGGCCCGGTGGTCAACCCATGGCGTCGCGAAGGCTCAACCGACAAGCTGGTCCCCGGTGGATCGTCGGGCGGCTCGTCTGCCGCCGTCGCAGCCGACCTTTGCCTTGCCGCCACCGCGACCGATACCGGCGGCTCAATCCGCCAGCCCGCTGCCCTCACCGGCACGGTCGGCATGAAGCCGACCTATGGACGCTGCTCGCGCTGGGGAACTGTGGCGTTTGCATCCTCCCTCGACCAGGCCGGCCCAATCACCAAGACCGTCCGCGATGCGGCCCTGATGTTGAAGGTGATGGCCAGCCACGACCCAAAGGATTCCACCAGCGTCGACGCCGACGTGCCCGACTACGAGGCAACCTTGAAAGACGGCGTCAAAGGCCTGCGCGTTGGCGTGCCCAAGGAATACCGCATCGACGGGATGTCCAAGGAAGCCTCCGCGCTTTGGGAACAGGGGATCGCCTGGCTGAAGGACGCTGGCGCCACCATCCACGATATCTCGCTGCCCCACACCAAATACGCGCTTCCCGCCTACTACATCATCGCGCCCGCCGAAGCCTCATCCAACCTCGCCCGCTACGACGGTGTGCGCTACGGCATGCGTAAGCCCGGCAAGGACCTGATCGACACCTACGAAGAAACCCGCGAGGCAGGCTTCGGTGCAGAGGTAAAGCGCCGCGTCCTGATCGGCACCTATGTGCTCTCAGCAGGCTACTATGATGCCTATTACCTCAAGGCCCAGAAGGTCCGCACCCTCATCAAAGGCGACTTCGACACCGCCTGGGACAAGGTCGATGTCGTGCTGACGCCCACGACCCCGTCTCCCGCCTTTGCCTTCGGCGAAAAGTCCGGCGACCCGCTGCAAATGTACCTGGAGGATATCTTTACCGTGACCGTCAATATGGCGGGCCTTCCCGGCATCTCCGTTCCAGCCGGCCTGTCGGGGCAGGGCACGCCGCTTGGCCTGCAACTGATCGGCAAACCATTTGACGAGGCTACGCTGTTGCGCGCCGGGCAGACGATAGAGGATGCCGCCGGACGCTTCTCAGTGCCCAAGCGCTGGTGGGTGTGATAGCTCCAAATTTCGCCAACTCTGCCCACGTCACTTCGTCATCCTCTACCTCGCGAGCCGCGCGGATGCAGGTGGGCATCTTGCTCAACACAAGCTTGCACGGTGTTGACGGGTGGAGCGCAGACAAAAGAGGTGAGCGCGCGTCGGGGACCCAGGAGAAGAGTGCCGGAGGCTCAGCTACCCGTGAAGCACAATTGCCATCTCCGCCCTCGCGCGGTAATGCGAAAGGGAGCCGAACCAAGGAGCCGACGTCAAGATGAGCCCTCGCGACCCCAAAGACTGTACTGAGATGTCCCATGTCCGCGATGCGATTGACGGTATCGATCGTCAACTCGTCGACCTGATGGCGCAGCGCTTTGGCTACGTCGATCGTGCCTGGCAGATCAAGCAGCATGGCCCCGAGGGCGCAGTCGTCCCCTGGCGCATCCAACAGGTGATCGACAGGGTCCGGGCCCACGCCGACGAGCGCGGCCTTCCTCCGGATCTGGCCGAAGCCATGTGGCGCCAGATGATCGGCTGGTTTATCCAGTACGAGGAAGAACAACTTGCCCAGTCGTCGGGTCAGTCGGCAGATATGGACGACAAAACCGAATGTTGACGCGCAAGTACTCGCTGAGACAGCTTCCCGCAAATTTTCGCCAACGGCGGCCCTGTAAATGATCGCGCTACAACCCTTCGACCCCTACTCCATCGTCCTGGTGGCGCTTTTAAACCCGGTCGTGATAGCGCTCGCCTTCATGATGGGGCGCGACGCCAACCAGTGGCAGAAGCTGATCGTCGCAGCATTCGCCGCGTCCTGCGCTGGCTTCCTTTTGCTTTACGTCCTGGCCTACTTCCGCATCGTCGCCGTCAAGGGTTTCGGAGCCCCCACAGGCGTCTTCGTCGCCCAGTTCGTCTTCGCGCTGGTCTGGGCCTGGATCGGTTACCGCTTTTTCCATAAGAGCGGCCAGAAGTCGGCTTAGGCACTATTGGTCTCTACCACCGGCCGGGACTGCCCATCGGCGATTGACGAACAGCAATGCACCCCTGTGAGAAGACCTTGAAAATGCGCCCGGTTTCGCAAACGGAGTGAAATATGGCCAAGCTAAAATCACATGCAGCGCATATCCCGATCTCGCATCGCGGCTTGCTTTACCTGATGTTGGCAACGCTGCCTATCCTCGCCGCAGCCCTGCTCATTGCCGCCACGCCTGCTCTTTCCCAGGACATCCCGACGATGGCGGCCCCCGAAGCCCACGAAAAGGCCCTGAAAGGCGAGATTTTGCTCATTGACGTCCGCACACCTGAGGAATGGAAACAAACCGGCGTGCCCACGTCCGCCCACGCCATCACCATGCATCAGGATGGGCCCAAGTTCCTGTCCTCACTCCTCAGTGCTGCCGGCGGCAACGCAAAGATGCCCGTTGCCGTCATCTGCCGCACCGGCAACCGCACAAGTGCACTCGTCGGCCCATTGCAAAAAGCCGGCTTCCCCAATGTCATCAACGTCATTGAAGGCGTTGTCGGCGGCCCACGCGGACCTGGCTGGAAAACCCGCGGCATGCCCTTGCGCAAATGGACCAAGGACGACAAAGGCCCCGAGCTGGCAGCGCAGTAGGTGACGCCAGAGCACTTTCCGACCAAATCGAACCATTCTGCCGAGGCGGATTAGTGACAAGATCAAGTGGACCGGCGCAGCGCGTGGCGGTGTCACGGGCAAGACGGGATGCGCAGAGATTGGCGCAAATCCGCCCGGCCCGTCCAATCGTAGATTGGCTCCGCCAATA
>JAHZKP010000030.1 GCA_022600345.1 Alphaproteobacteria bacterium
ACTTTTTCGCATTCGGCCAGAAGCGGCGCGCAGCGCGATATGGGTTATCGTGCCAGTGCCGCGACGCCGCCGAGGCGAAAAAGTGCGGTGTCCCAGAGGGATGCGGCGAAATTGACTGCCGGACTGCGTTGCGCCGGTTTGCCGTGGGTCCACCACGCCTGCACCGGACGCGTCTTGCCGGCAGTCAATTTCGTCTCGCATCGCGACCTCACTGAGTTCTTCAACAGCCTGCTAAGCCAACATATCGCGAACCCTTGGGAGCTGACCCATGAACCATACGACCCGTGTTTTCCTCTCCGGCCTACTCGCCCTGTTGCCAATTGCGCTGACAGTCGCAGTCCTCGCGTGGCTGATTTCGATTTTGAATGAGTACGTCGGACCAGGAAGCTGGTTTGGCCGGCAACTCTCCTCCATCGGCCTCAGCATCAACGAGAATTCCCCTGCCCCCTACATCTTCGGTATCGTCATCCTGATCGCCGCCGTTTACTTTCTGGGGCTCTTGCTGGAAACCCGGCTCGGCCCCTGGCTGGCATCGCTTTTCGAAAGGCTCGTCGAGAAAGTCCCGGTCGTCTCCAACCTTTACGGCCTGACCAAACGGTTCACCTCCCTGCTCGACCAGAAGGGCGATACCGATGTCTCAAACATGAGCTCGGTCTGGTGCTTCTTTGGCGGCGAGCCGGGTGCAGCCGTGCTGGCGCTGCTGCCGTCCAGTGTGCCGGTGCGGATCGGCAACGAGAACTACCTTGGCGTGCTTATACCATCGGCCCCGGTTCCCGTCGGCGGGGCTCTCCTTTATGTTCCGCAAGCCTGGATCAAGCCGGCTGATGGAGGTGTCGAAAATCTCATGAGCGTCTATGTCTCGATGGGCGTCACGCCACCGCATTCAAAGGACACCCACTCTTGACCAAACCTCCGACCGCAGTGGCCAGCAACCCCGACTTGCCGAACCTCGATAGCCAGCACGCCCGGCCCATCGAGCCGCATGCCTATCGCCCGGCAGATGACCCCGGTCACCCGCCACGCATTCTCGTGCTCTACGGATCGTTGCGCCAACGTTCGTTTTCCCGGTTCATGTCCGAAGAAGCCTCCCGCCTTCTCGAACACTTCGGCGCCCAGACCCAGACCTTCGATCCCGCAGGCCTGCCGCTGCCTGACAGTGTCGACCCCACCACCGATGAAAAGGTCAGGGAACTTTTTGAAAAAGCCGTTTGGGCCGAGGGCATGGTCTGGGTTTCACCAGAACGCCACGGCGCCATGACAGGCATCATGAAAACGCAAATCGATTGGCTTCCGCTGAACCTTGGCGGCATTCGCCCGACACAGGGAAAGACGTTAGCGCTGTGTCAGGTCAACGGCGGTTCGCAGAGTTTCAACGCCGTCAACCAAATGCGTATCTTAGGCCGCTGGATGCGCATGGTAACAATCCCCAACCAGTCCTCCGTCCCCAAGGCGTTCGCTGAATTCGATGACGACGGCCGCATGCTCGCCTCGCCCTACTACAACCGTCTCGTCGATGTGATGGAGGAGTTGGTCAAGTTCACCTGGATGGTCCGCGGGCGCTCGCAAATTCTCGTCGACCGCTATTCCGAACGCGTGGAATCTGCCGCCGAACTCTCCAAGCGCGTCAACCAACGATCATTGTAGCTACTCACTACTCACTACTCACTACTCACTACTCACTACTCACTACTCACGAAGCCAAACCTTAAGTCTGTGACACTGCAACACTTGGCAATCCCCGATAAAGCGCCCTAAGTAACCCACCAGCATCCCCGTGAACGCGCTGCCCCAGACCTTTGCGCCATACCCTTGCACGAGCCCCTGGCACCGCATGGCAGGCAGCCGCGCCGCGTCCATTGCAAGCGACGCTGCGTCTCGAATACGAAATTCGCTGGTTTCACAGCACCCAATTCCACGGGCCGCCATTGGCCCGAAAGGCACTATATGACTGAAATCGAGAGCCTCCCGCCCGCACTCCGCGAGGCCCTGCAAAAACGCGAATACAGCGAGCTGACGCCCGTCCAGGAAGCCGTGATCGCACCCGAAGTCGCCGGCCGGGATGTCCTGGTTTCGGCCCAGACCGGTTCAGGCAAAACGGTGGCCTTCGGGCTCGCCATGGCCCCTGACCTGTTGCAGGGCGCAGAGCGTTTTGCCCATGCCTCGACGCCGCTCGCACTCATCGTCGCCCCAACCCGGGAATTGGCCCTTCAGATCAAGCGCGAATTCGATTGGCTCTATGCCCGAACCGGTGCCCGCCTGGCATCGTGCGTCGGCGGCATGGATATGCGCTCGGAGCGCCGCGCCCTGGCCAAAGGCGCACACATCGTTGTGGGCACACCCGGCCGCCTGCGCGATCACATTAGCCGAGGCTCCTTCGACACCTCAGGCCTCAAGGCCGTCGTACTCGACGAGGCCGATGAAATGCTCGACCTGGGCTTTCGCGAAGACCTCGAATTCATCCTAAGCGAAACGCCTGAAGAACGCCGCACCTTGCTGTTCTCCGCAACCGTGCCGCGCACCATCGCCAGCCTTGCTAAGAAGTACCAGCGCGACGCCCAGCGCATCTCCACAGCGCAGGAAAAAAAACAACACGTCGACATCGAATACCGCGCCCTCACCGTCGCGCCCCACGAGACCGAAAACGCCATCATCAACGTCTTGCGCTACTACGAAGCCAAGAACGCAATCGTGTTCTGCGCCACCCGCGCCACCGTCAATCACATGACCGCCCGCTTCCGCAACCGTGGCTTTTCCGTCGTCGCGCTGTCGGGCGAACTCTCCCAGAACGAGCGCTCCCACGCCCTGCAAGCCATGCGCGATGGCCGCGCCCGCGTCTGCATCGCAACTGATGTTGCAGCCCGCGGCATCGACCTTCCCAACCTCGAATTGGTAATCCACGCCGACCTGCCGCAAAACGGCGAAGCGCTGCTTCACCGCAGCGGACGAACCGGTCGCGCCGGACGCAAGGGGGTGAGCGCGCTCATCATCCCGCGCAACAAGCGCCGCGGCGCCGAGCGCCTGCTTCGAAGCGCCCGCATTGATGCAAATTGGGCCAGCCCGCCGTCGATTGACGAGATCATCAGCCGCGATAACGAACGACTGTTGAACGACACAGCGCTCACAGAACCGGTCGAAGAAAAAGAACTGGGCCTCATCGAGGAACTGCTCGAACGCCACGGCCCTGAAGTCATCGCGGCAGCCTTCATCCGCTCGCGCCGCGAAGGCCAATCCGCACCTGAAGAACTGCAGGAAATCAACCTCGCCCCGCCAAAGCCATCCCCCAAACGCCGCGACGACTTTGCTGAAAGCACCTGGTTATCGCTCTCAATCGGCCGTAGTCAGAACGCCGAGCCCGGCTGGCTGCTCCCCGTCATCTGCAAGGCAGGCAAACTCGACAAGCAGGACATCGGAGCCATCCGCATCCGCGCTGAAGAAACCTTCGTCCAGGTCAATGCCCAAGCAGTCGAACGCCTCATGAGCGCCATCGGCCCCGCCAACACATTGCAAAAGAACATCAAGGTAAATGTGCTGGAAACACCCCCCGATCTGGGAGGCGAAGGCAAAAAGAAGCCATTCGGCAAAAAGCCTGGGTTCGGCAAATCGCGCCCCGACAATCGCAAGGGCGGTTCTGCCCGTCCCAAGTCCAAGTTCGGTGACAAGAAGTTCGGCGACAAGAAGAAAGACAAGTTCAAACCCAAGTCATCCAAGCCCGATACCGCTGCCGCAATCCCCAAACACAAGAAACCGAAGAAAGAGCCGACTGGACCGGCGGACTAAGAGTGCCGTGGCGAATGCTTTTTTAACTTCCTTTACCCCCCCAAAAAAGGCCCCGCATGCAGCAGGGCCTTTCTCGTTTTATCTATCTCCAAACCGCCAACCCTAATTACTCCGCGACACCTCAACCAGGTTATCGGAGAACGAGGGCGCATGGCCCATGTCGGTGAATTCCGCCGAGCTGATCGAGTTGACCGTGCCTGAGTTGAGTTGCCGCCAATACCCCAGGGTCGCAACAACCACGCCTGCATTAACGTCCTCGGAAATCCGCGCAACACCCTTGAACGCTCCGCGCCCGTTGGCAACTTGAACCCGGTCGCCTTCGACGATCCCACGCGGCTCAGCATCCGCCTTGTTGATCAACACGAACTGCTCACCCTGACCTTTGATCTTCTCTTCCATGTTGGCGTAACACGAGTTGAGGAACCCGTGGCTCTTGGGCGAAACGATGTTGAGCGGGAACTTCTCAGCCAGCAACGGGTTGGTCACCGGCGACTCGCGCGGAGGCGTGTAGTCAGGCAATGAGTCCAGCGGCTCGCCCGGCTGGAAGCCTTCATACATTTGCCTGAAGGGCCCCGCCACGAAGTTAACCGCACCTGGCACCTCAAGCATGCACTTGCCCGTCTCGGTTGGGAAATTGCCTTCCTTGTGCGGTGCCCGGTCGTCCTTGGTGCCGACCTTCAAGCGCGCATAGCCGTGCTCGCGCAAGTAGTCGAGGTCAATCCCCTCGCACGCCGGCGCATCCCAATCGACGTAGTTCTCCAGGCACTGGGTATCGTCCCATTTGAAGTTGTCTTCTTCAAAGCCCATCCGCGCCGCCAACCTGCGGAAAATCTCATTGTTGGGAATGGCTTCGCCAGGAGAGTCCGCCGACTTGGCGTTATAGGTCAGATACAAGTGCCCCCACGAGAGGATCATGTCTTCCATTTCAGCGCCCATCGAAGCAGGCAGAACGATATCGGCGTAAGACGCCGTATCGGAAATGAAGTGCTCGGCTGAAACAAGGAACAGGTCTTCGTTCTTCAAACCCTCGACGATCTTGTCGGTCTCAGGGGCCTGCGTCACCGGATTGGAGTTCCAGCACATCATCGACTTGATCGGCACCTTCAAATCCATCTCGCCGGTCAACGCGCGGCCAATCTGCAGATTATTGATCACCTGCGTGCCTTCAGGAATGAGATCCGGCCGGCAGATCACATCGAACTTGTAGGGGTGCTCCCACACCGGGAACTGCGTAACCCCGCCGCCGACATGACGCCACGCTCCAGTCAGCGCCGGGATACACGTCACCGCGCGGATCGTCTGGCCGCCGCCATGGTGGCGCTCAAGCGCAACCCCCATGCGGATGGCCGCTGGCTGCTCGGTCGCCAGTTCGCGCGCCAGCTTGCGGATATCGTCAGCAGGAATACCGGTGATGTCGGAGGCCCACTCGGGCGTGCGCTCGGCGGCGCGTTCCTTCAGAGCATCGAAACCTGAGGTGTAGTTCTCGACATAATCTTTATCAACCAGATCCTGCTCGATGATCGAATTGATCAGCGCCATGGCCAGTGCGCCATCGGTGCCAGGCTTCGGACAGATGTGCCAATCGGCCTCCTTGGCCGTGCGCGACTTGTAGGCATCGATGACGACGACCTTGGCGCCCTTCTTTTTCGCCTCGTTGACGATCGCCCAGTGATGCAGATTGGTCGAGACCGAATTACACGCCCAGATCACGATATACTTGGAATGAATGTAGCTTTCCGGATCGACACCCGCTGTTGGCCCAACCGTCAACAGCCACGCCGTGCACGATCCCTCGCCGCAAAACGTCCGCTCCATCACGGTCGCGCCCATCCGATTGAAGAACGCATCGCCCCCGTTCAGCCCGTGCACCAGACCCT
Source organism: Alphaproteobacteria bacterium (assembly GCA_022600345.1). Taxonomy (GTDB): domain Bacteria; phylum Pseudomonadota; class Alphaproteobacteria; order Rhizobiales; family Hyphomicrobiaceae; genus Filomicrobium. The sequence continues at coordinate 5,655 of JAHZKP010000030.1, forward strand.
GGTGACCCAGATAGCTGTAAGGCGCAATTGCCTGCGGCCCGTGCTCAGCAATGATCGCCTTCCAGCGCGTCACGATTTCATCGAGCGCCTCATCCCACGAAATGCGCTCGAATTGCTTGGAGCCTTTCGGGCCCGTGCGCCGCAGCGGGTAAAGCACCCGGTCGGGATGATAATGTCGCTTCTCGTAATCCTTCAACTTCACGCACAACCCGCCCCGGGTCATCGGGTGGTCCGGATTGCCCCTGACACCCAGAACCTTCCCGTCCTCGACCTCAAACAGCATCGAACAGGTATCTGGGCAATCATGCGGGCAGCCACCGAAAAACTCACGTCTCTTAGGCTGGTCGTTCATGTCGTCTCCTCCAGAATTCAGGCGATTCTTGTTGTTGTGTTTTGGCGAGCACCGGCACTCCAAGCCCCCAAACCGGCATCTATTCGATGGGCGGCAGCCGCAATTCCTCGTGCCAAAAGTCTACCGACCTTCGGATAATTTGAATGAAGGAGGCGTTATATCTCAGTGTCAAGTAAACTTGAAAAAATCCGGCCAATATTCACCAGTCTACCGCCAATCTGGTAATGTCGTGGCCTGGCTCCAAACAATACTGTTCCACTGCCCGCAAGGCCGAAGCCCAGTAAACCGATTACATGACATCGCAAATCATCAATCTTCGCAGCGCCCGCAAGGCCAAGGCCCGGCTCGCAAAGGAAGCTCGCGCCCGCGAAAATCGCGCAAAATTTGGACGAACGGCCGCAGAGCGGCTACGAGATGAGCAGGCCTCGAAGAAACGCGAAAGCCTTCTTGACCGGCAGCGCCTTCCAGTCGCACCCTCTGACCCAGATGAAACATCATGAGCCGACCGCTAAAGCGCTCGTTTCAGATCCGCGGCCACCGCACATCGCTGTCATTGGAACAACCCTTCTGGCAGGCATTCCGCGATATCGCTGCAAAGGAAGGAAAAACGCTGGCCGGTCTGGTCGCCGAGATCGATCAGGAACGCGATGCCATGAGTTCCGGGCTATCGAGCGCGGTTCGCGTCTTCATTCTGGACTACTACCGCAGCCGGCATAATACGATTGAGACCACCAACGAGGCTCAATCTCAGACCGACAAGACAGAAGCGACCTGATACGACCGCGTGCTGAGAATGATTTCAGTCCCCGAAGATCTGATTGGCCAACGGCTTGGGCTTGGGCTTCCGTTTACGTCTCGGTCGTTGCCGCCTCGGTCTCACCCTTTCCTTTGGCGTCGCAACGGGCGCCAACGGCTCACCCTCTACGCTAGCCGGTAAACCCTCGCTCGCAGACCCGGACGGGCCGATTTCCCCTGGTGGCGTAACAGTCTGTTGGGACTGCCAACCATCGGCACCTGGAACCGGCCCGACACTGGCAGGCCCCGCTGACGGCCCATTTGCACCACCGCCAGCAGCAGCCGCCGCCGCAGCGGCAGCCCGCTCTGCTTCCTGTCTCTGGCTTTCCAGCTCCAACTGCCGCTCACGCTCGCGTTGACGCTTTGCAGCTTCCTCATCCAACCGGCGCAACCGTTCCAGCTCCTTGACGTTGCGCTCCATCTTGCGCACAGCCAACTCCCGCTCCAACGCATCTTCCGTTATGCGCGGCTCAAGGGCTGCCAACTTGGCTATGCTGCCAGCATACTGCACGGACACCGCGGGCCATGGCCGCCCCGCTTTGGGGTCACGGGCAACAACCTGCCAATCGCTATCGTAACCAAAGTTCCTAAGGTCCACCGTCGTCGTGACTTTCGTCTTTCCTGCGGGACTTTCAGCATAGACATCCGACACACGAACGGCCCCATCAAGGATCGCCAACTTGACATTGCGGGTGCCCAACTCGAGCTTCCCACCGCCCGACGCACCAAGCAGCAGTTCGGTTAACTGCTCGCCCGTGAATTCTTCAACCGAGAGAGCATCTTCGGCAGCCCTGCGAACACCGGCGGGGTCCAGCCCCCTCAACGCGACATCTTCGAGTTTTAGTTCGCCCTGCCCGCTGATCACCGTCATCGTCCCGCGCGGCGTCAGCCCCCGGCCGGCGAATCCCAGCTTCAGGCTCACACGCCCCTTGCCAAAGTCACTCGCACCACCAGTGGCCGCCGCGATGTTGGCAATATTGGCCTGCTGCAAAACCAGACTACCATTCACAGCAGCCCCCGCTGCGGCCTTGCCAATCGACAAGCTTGCACCGAATTTACCGCCAAGCGCACGGCCGTCCGTCACCTGAAGCGATAACTTGCCGCCCGAAACGCTAACCGCAGTGTCCGCGCCGCTGACCATGAAGCCTTCAAGGATCTCCAATTTGTTGGCCTTAATCTTCAGGCTGCCTGAGATTCCCTTGAGGCTGGAAAGTTCAAAAGTCCGCTCGGAGAACACCGGCTTCAGATCGTTGACCGAACCGCCCGCAGGAGAACCGTCGACGCCCGTGGCCGCCTCCCCGTCAACTGCTTGAGCCTGCGCAACCTGGCGTGCCACCGCCCGTCGGTCGACCTTCGAAAGCACCACCGACAGCAGCCGCGGCAGGCTCCCTGAATCAGCGACTAGGTCCCCGTCGATTTCTGCAGGCCCGCCCTCGCTGGCGCGCGTCACACTCAATCTGCCGCCGACCCTTGCGCCGGCAAACTCGACATCGCGCGGCGTCATCACGAAACGCTTCTTGGACCAGGCGATATCGGCGATCCCGTCATAGGCCAGTTGCCCATCCCCGACGGGAATCTCCAACCCGGCAACACGCAGCATCTTGCTGACATCGCCCGCCCGCAAAACAAGTTCGCCGTCAATCGACGACAATCCACCATCAGCAACTCCGGCAGTCCCATCGAAAACCATCGACAACTGGTTGCTGTCTATGGTGATAAGCGACAACAAGCCGGTCTTGGGAACGCCGACAGCCTTGATCAGCACCCGCCCCGCGTCGCCCTCCCCGCCAGCACTTTCAGCGCGTGTATCAACGCCCGCCAAACTCGAGAACAATCGCCCGGTATCAGCAGCATCCGAACGCAAAACGAAGTCGACTGGAGCCGTGCTCCACCCACCGACACCGCCATCGAGTTTCAGTTTGGCTTCGACGCGGCCTCCGGCAACCGAGCCGTCGAACGAAAAGTCGGCCGATGTCTTAAGCCGGCCGCCCAATACCATCTGCCCGGCAACCCTGATTGGAGCAAAGGCTGCAAATCGGTCGCGATCACCCGAGGTTGCCGCTTCCCCCGCCCAAAGATCGGCAAGCTTCCAAGCCGCCGACTGATCCTTTGCCGAGACAAGATAATCGATAGATCCTTTCGGCTGATCGCCCAGCCCCTCGACAGAACCGTCGGCATCGACGTGCAATCCCTCGGCGGTCACCAGCTTGAGCTTTCTGATACGAAGCTTCTGGTTCTTCACCCGGATCAGCGCTTCAACATCCCGCACGGTCGTGGTTCCATCGACCAGACTTCCCGCCCGCAAGGTCAGATTGACTTCCCGCCCATCCGACTTGAACCAATCAAACAGGCCTTGCCGCCCGGGCTGCGCATCGCCGGCATCCGGCGTCTGTTTTGTCACCGGTGCCGCGGCCGCGAACAGCTTTGACAACGCCGGCATTTCGAGTTTGCCCAGACCAAACCACCGCGTGTCGATTTCGTATCCTTCGACCGCCAGATCGAGCCGCCCCTTGCCGTCGTCCCATGTCATGCCACCACGCACCAGGACACCGGAAAATTCCGCCGCCGCCGAGCGCAAGACGATCCGGTCGCTGCCAAGCTGCATGCGCCCGGCGACCGAAAACGGTCCGTCGCTGATCGGCGAATTCCATTCCGCCGACCCTACCGCCCAGCGGATCACGCGCGCCGCGCTGACGCCGCCAAGAAATAGATCGCCATCGAAAACCGTGGCGCCATCGATTGCTTCGACTTGTCCGGAAAAATCAAGCCGGGCCCCTCCCGGCAAAACAGCTCGCAAGGTCTTCAGTTCCAGCGGACCACCTGAACGCTCCATCGCCACAATCACCCCGGAAACGGTTTCACCGCCCAGATTGATCTGCTCCACGTCCAACCGCGCTTTGACATCCGTGCGTCCTGGGAACACTCCAAGCAGTTGCGAAATCAGTCGCCGGGCTGTCGGCAATGGCGCAATAGCATTGACCTTTGAGCTCCCCTCCGCGCCATCCTGCTTGCTGCCCGCCGCCTCACTGTCACCAGACGTCAACTGGTCGATATCCAACCACCGCGAACTCAGCACCACGTCGACCTGATGCCGCTTGGCCCACTCGGCCTTCAACATTCCAGAAATCAGTTGCGGCTGGGCAAAGTCCTCGAATGATACGATCAATTCATCGAGTGCCAGCGCCCCCCCATCGGCTTTGACCTGCGAGCGAACCTCGGCGACCAACCGATTGCCGCTTGGGCCGCTGGCCCCATCGATACCAATTCTGGAAACCAGTTGCCCATCGACTTCGACACGGTCCCAAAGGCCCCGCACCTGGCCGTCGAATTTGTGATCGGCACTATTCCGATCACCCTTGACGTGTCCGGTGAGACGAAACCGGCCGGTCTTGTCGGCCTCCGTGCTGGCTATTCGGACCCTGCCTTCAACCCCGCCAATGCTGGCCCGGCCGCGAAACGAGTAGGGGCCCGCAAGAGCTTGCGCGGTCAATTCTCCGCTGATCTTATCAACACGGGTAATCTCGCCGCCGCGTTCGATGCTGTAGGTGATCGCACCATCTTCGATCAACACCGAATCGAGCTTGACCCCGGCCGGCACGAACGGCAGCGCCTTGGCTTCAAGAATCGTACGCCAATTGCCCTTGCCTTCCGCATCGGCTGCCAATGCCAGAACCGGCCGCTGCAATTCAATCTTGTTGGCTTCGACCAACCCCTTCAGCAGCGGCGGCACGGCCAGCCACATTTTGAAGCTGTCGATCTTGAATAACGGCGCCCCGGCAATTCCCGTCGTATCGGCCAGCCGCAGGTCTTCCACCAGCACATAGGGAGCTGGCAGCAACCTGATGTTGACGTTCCCGCCGACCCGGACCCGCCGGCCCAGGACCCGCGTCGCTTCCTCTTCGAAAACGCCGCGATAGCTGTTCCAATCGACGAAATGCGGCCCGGCAAAAAGCACAGCAAAAAACGCGATCAACAGACCGCCCAGCCACATCAGGAATGTGTTCAACACCGCCTCCAGTTCGTACCGCGGTACCGATTGATAAATTTAAGTATTGAGATCATGGCCCACACGCAACCGCAATAAGGAGTGCCACATCGAAGCCCATGTGCCGCACGCCCCTCTTACAACCGACGATCCTCGATCTCCCTCCGGGTTAACCTTATCGCACAACCCGGCCAAGATTGGGACAGACTTTTTGTTGCATTGCGGTCGCGGCGGGGTTGCAGCACCCCACTCCAGTTGGGCATTGTCACCTAACCATCGTTGCAGGGCCGTTCCCGCCTGCATTTGACGCATCTTGCCGAGGCAGCCCGTTTCGTCGCGCTTCGCGCCCTCAAAGAGTTCTTTAACAACCTGCCAGACCAGCCACCCTCCTGAGAAGCCGCCCCAAAACTCAACAGGACCCAGCCGATTGTCAAAACCACGGCAAAACTCAAAGCCAGCGGCCCCTGCTGGAGAAGCTGGGGACGTCGAAGACAGCGCCACTTCCTGGTCCGCGGGTGCCAGGAATGCGATTAACCGGTGGGTGCACCCCATCAGATCGGCTGCCGCGGCAACGCACGCCCTGGCCGACTCCCGCTTTGGCGTCAACATCCGCGACTTCTTGAGCGACCGGCAACCATTGGTCTGGGGCCTGGCGGTCGTCATCAGCCTTTTAGTTGCATACGCCGCGCTCGGCTTCCGCTGGGCCATCGGCGCAATCCAGTTGTTATGGCTGGGAACCACCAGCGAGCGTGTCGCCACCGCCGCCGCCAACCTTGATAGCTGGGTCATCGTACTGGTGCCAACCATTGGCGGCGTCATTGTCGGCTTTCTGTTACAGCATTTCATCCCCGGCCAGCGGGCCCACAGCGTCGCCGACGTCATCGAGGCCCGCGCCCTCCACAACTCCTATATCGACCCCAAGATCGGTCTCTACAGCGCATTTCTCTCAGTGATCTCAATCGGCACCGGGGCCAGTGTCGGCCGCGAAGGACCCATCGTCCACCTGGGTTCAACCATCGCCGCCACGCTGGAAAACCTATTCAAACTTTCTCCCGGGGCCCGCCGCACTCTTCTGGCCTGCGGTGTATCGGCTGCCATCTCGGCATCATTCAACGCCCCTCTTGCAGGCGTACTGTTCGCCCACGAAGTCATTCTCACCCATTACGCATTCCGCGCTCTGGTCCCCACCGTTATCGCCAGCGTCACCGCAGCCGTTGTCGCCCACATCCACCTGGGCGACTTTCCCGCTTTCACGGTTCCCGAATATTCCATCACATCCTATTGGGAGTTCCCCGCCTTCGCACTCCTGGGGGTAACCTGCGCCCTCGTCGCCATTATTTTCGAAGTGTTGTTGATGGCCACCGACAGAATTTCCTGGCGCTTTGAAATGCCGTTATGGGTCCGCACCGGCCTGGGCGGCTTTCTGGTGGGCTCAATTGCAGTCTTTTTTCCCCAGGTTCTGGGCGTCGGCTATGACGCCACCAACGACGCCTTGCAGCGCGAATTGCCATTGATCCTTCTATTATCGTTGATTGTCGCCAAGACAGCCGCAACCGCTATATCGCTCGCTTGCCGGTTTGCCGGCGGCATTTTCTCACCCGCACTTTATCTGGGCGCCATGACCGGCTCGGCATTCGGCCTCATCGCATCCTCAGTCTTCCCCGAGATCAGTTCCAGTCAGGGACTTTATGCGATTTTGGGCATGGGCGCGGTTGCAGCCAGCGTTTTGGGCGCCCCGCTGTCAACCACATTGATTGTGTTTGAGCTGACCGGCGGCTACGCAATGACAATCGCGCTATTGCTGACGGTTTCGATCGCGGTCGGCATCAGCCAGGCCGTCCTGGGTCACTCGCTGTTTTATTGGCAGCTCGGCCGCCGCGGGCTGTTCCTGAAAGAAGGCCCGCACAAATCGATCCAGCACCGCCAACGCGTCTCCGATTTCATGACGCCTGTCGACCCAACGGCCGATCCAGTCCACCTCGAAGACTCTGATGCACCCTGGCTGATGGCAACCGATACCCTGGAGCGCGCGCTTCGCGAATTCGACCACACCGGCGCGTCGCGCATCGCCGTTGTGTCACCGCAGGACCAGACGTTGGTCATCGGCTACGCAGAACGCATCAACGCCCTCAACACATTCAATAAAGCGCTTATCGCAGCAGCGGTCGAAGAACATCGGTAAGGGAAATTGAAAGCCGCTTTTCCAGCTTCTCCCCCATCACCCCAGGCGGGCCAATAGCTCATCACCGGCGCAGTTTAACCGCCGTGCCGTAGGCCAGGATTTCGGCAGAACCAACCATCACCATCGCCGTTGAAAATCTCAAACCCACAACGCCATCGGCGCCCAGCATCTCGGCATGAACCAACATCCGGTCGGTTGCCTGCTCGCGGGCTTCCGCCATCAACTTGGTATATTCTGTGATTTCGCCGCCAACGAAATTGCGCAAACTGGCAACGAAGTCGGTCCCAACATGCTTTGCGCGAATAACATTACCCCGCGCAACCCCCAATACTTCGGTAATCTCATATCCCGGCACAGTCTCAGTCGTAGAAATAATCATGTGGCTCCTTGTCAGTTATTGGTCAACATTCTTTTCGTAATAGTTATCTTCTTGGTTTCGCATTCTTTGCCTCAAAACCGAACCCAAAATGAATGCAATGATCAAAAAGAAAAACAGAATGATCAATCCGTAGGGAAACAGGGACAAGCCAACCGAAAGCCAAACCAGGCCCCACACGACAATCCCGAAAACAATTGGAATTAACGCCAGAGTATCAAGTTTCATGCATACACCGCCTTACTTCCATGCAAATCGCCTCCATAATAACTAATCACCTGATTGTGATATGGTGTTCACGCAATTGTTTTTCAAGGAAGCACGGACAATATAATAGGTCGCTGCGAAACCCACGCTGTTTCACAGGGCACAATGAGCGCTTCACCGCAAGCCTACGATCCAACCTTCTCCAAATACCCCTCCTTCACGACTACCGGCGGATAAAGTTCATCCATCGGGACAGAGCGCCCCGTGTCCTGCACGATCCGGCAGTGGAAGCGCTTCAAGGCACGCGGATGCTGTACGCCGCACGAATGGGCAATCGTGCCCACGCCCTTGCGGATCCCATTGACGAAGTTGGCAACCCGCTCCGCCTTGTCGGCCGGATCGAGCCCGCGCTGCAAGTGCTTGTCATGCGTCGTCACACCGGTCGGACAGGTGTTCTTGTTGCACTTCATGGCCTGGATACACCCCAGCGCGAACATGAACCCGCGCGCTGTCACAACGACATCGGCTCCTGTGCAATAGGCCCACGCAACTTCCGCAGGCGTGACCAGCTTGCCGGACGCGATGACGCGCACCCGGCCCTTCAGGCCATAGCGCTCCAGAATATCGACCACCATCGGCAACGCTTCGCGCAACGGCAACCCGACGTTATCCATCAACGCCATCGGTGCTGCTCCCGTCCCCCCATCTCCCCCGTCAATGGTGATGAAATCAGGAGCGCTTTCAGCACCGCGCTGGTGGATTTCCTCGCACATTTTCTCCAGCCAGCCCCAGGCGCCGATAACGGTCTTGAACCCCGTCGGCTTTCCCGTGACTTCGCGGATCTTTGCAATTTGATCGAGCAGATCGCCAACGGAGTTGATCTCGGGATGCCGGTTGGGAGAAATCGAATCCTCGCCCACTGGAATGCCGCGGATTTCAGCGATCTCCGGGGTCACCTTGTCGCCGGGCAATATCCCGCCCTTGCCCGGTTTCGCCCCCTGGCTCATTTTCAACTCAAACATCTTCACCTGGGGCTTGGCGGCAAGCGCCTTGAGCTTGATTTCGCTAAGCCGGCCCTCGGTATCGCGAACACCATACTTCGCCGTGCCGATCTGATAGACGATGTCGCAGCCCCCCTCCAGGTGCCAGGGCGACAGCGCACCTTCTCCGGTATTCAGCCAGCAATTGGCCTTTGCCGCCCCCTTCGACAGCGCCCGCACCGCCGGCTTCGACAACGCCCCGTAGCTCATGCCCGAAATATTGATGATCGACTGCGGCTCATAGGGCTCCCTGCACCCCTTGCCGATCACGATGTTGGGAGCCGGACACCCTTCTTCATCCAACGTCGGAAACGGGCAGTTGATGAAGATCGTCGTCCCGACCGGATTGAGGTTCTTCGTCGACCCGAAGGCAACCGTATTGCTCTTGCCCTCTGAAGTTCGATAGACCCACTCGCGCTCGGCCCTGTTGAACGGCATTTCCTCGCGATCCATCGCAAAAAAGTATTGCCGGAAGAACTCGCCCAAGGTCGAGAAGACATAACGGAAGCGCCCGATCACCGGGTAATTCCGCCTGATCGCATCATGCGTCTGCGTCACATCGATGATGAACAGCACGATGAACGCCAGCACCAACAACCCTGCTGAGAAAACGATCAGCGAGGACAGAAGGTTAAGCCCCTGCATCGTGAATATACTGAGCCAATCCATCGTTTCCGTTCCTCGTAGCTGTAGTGTCGAAAATTCCGATGAACCGATGTGAGGCACGGCCATCTCAGATCATTTTCGGTTACCCCACCGATCACCCGCGTGCAAATCACATGAGGACGAACCCCACTCCGCCTGTGGACCCATTGCCGCCGCCTGATTACGGCCGGGAAAACGTTGATATACTGGTCCGATGACAGCGACTCGCAAGAAACGTGGCAAAACGGACGATGCCCCCGAGCTGCCCTTCGACTTCGGCGAACCCTTTGATCCCGCAAAGGCCGATGCCGACGGGGCCGACGACATCCCATTCGACCTGCCGCCAAACAATAGCGCGGACGGGGCAATAGCGGCTGCGGCAACGGGATTTGGCGAATCACCAATCCCCTACGATGCACCTCCCGGTGATCCTGGCCCCGGCAACCGCCAAGACGATTGGGACCCAGGCGAGCCGCCAGAAAGCGAAATGCCCCCGCCGCGCGACGAATATCCAGACTTCGACGACGCCCCGCCTTCGTTTGAGGGCTCCCAAGTCGAACCCGCTCCGCCACCGCCCTCACGCCGCTCAATCTCCGAGCGGGCGATGCGATCGCGCACGCCCCAAAACCCTTCCGTCCCACCGACATATCTGGACAATCTCAACCCCGAGCAGCGCCAGGCCGTCGAAACGCTGGAAGGCCCCGTTCTCGTTTTGGCCGGAGCAGGTACCGGCAAGACCCGCGTCCTGACCACCCGCATCGCCCACATCCTGGCAACCCGCAGCGCCTACCCCTCGCAGATACTGGCCGTCACCTTCACCAACAAGGCCGCCCGCGAGATGAAGGAACGCATCGGCCAGTACATGGGCGACGATATCGAGGGCATGCCGTGGCTTGGCACCTTCCACTCGATCAGCGTCAAGATCCTGCGCCGCCATGCCGAATTGGTCGGCCTCAAGAACTCCTTCACCATCCTCGATACCGACGACCAGTTGCGGCTGATGAAGCAGGTCATCGAAGCTGAAGGTCTCGACAAGGACCGCTGGCCCGCCCGCCAATTGGCCGGCTTGATCGATAGCTGGAAGAACCGCGGTCTGACACCCGATAAGGTCCCGCAAAACGAAGCCTACGGATTCGCCGCCGGCAAGGGCCGCGACCTTTATACAGCCTACCAGCGCCGCTTGAAGGAACTGAACGCCGCCGACTTCGGCGACCTGCTGCTCGAAACCTTGCGGCTGTTTCTTGAGAACCCCGACGTCCTGGCGATCTACCACAAGCGCTTCCGCTACATCCTGGTTGATGAGTACCAGGACACCAACGTCGCCCAATACATGTGGCTGCGACTGCTCGCCCAAAACGCAAAAGACGCCGGCCCCACCAACGTCTGCTGCGTTGGCGACGACGATCAGTCGATCTACGGCTGGCGCGGCGCCGAGGTCGACAACATCCTGCGCTTCGACAAGGACTTCCCCGGTGCCACCGTCATCCGCCTGGAGCGCAACTACCGCTCAACCGGCCACATCCTTGCTGCCGCCACCCACCTGATTGCCACCAACGAAGACCGGCTCGGCAAGACCCTGTTCACCGATGGCGACAACGGCGCAAAAGTCACTGTTACCGGCCTGTGGGACGACGAGGAAGAAGCCCGCACCGTTACGGACGCCATCGAAGCAGCCCGCCGCGACGGCCACGCACTCAATGAAATCGCAATCCTTGTCCGCGCTTCCTACCAGATGCGCGCGCTTGAAGACCGCTTCATCACCACCGGCCTGCCCTACCGCGTCATCGGCGGCCCGCGCTTTTATGAACGCGCCGAAATCAAGGACGCCATCGCCTACCTGGAACTGACCGTCAATCCCGATCACGACCTCAAGTTCGAGCGCATCGTCAACGTCCCCAAACGCGGCATCGGCGATACCTCAGTCAAGCGCGTTCGCGATCTCGCCCGCGCCCGCGATTTATCGATGTACCGCGCCGCCCAGATGATCACCCAGACCGACGACATCGCTGGTAAGGCGCGCCGCTCGCTGTCCAACCTGCTTGGGCATTTCGACCGCTGGCGCAAGCAACTGCCCGACATGAAGCACACCGAGCTGGCCGAACTGATCCTCGATGAATCCGGCTACACCGCCATGTGGCAGAACGACAAAAGCCCCCAGGCCCAATCGCGCCTTGAAAACCTCAAGGAACTTGTTCGCTTCATGCACGAATTTGAATCCATGGCCGGATTCCTGGAACACGTCTCACTCGTCATGGATGTCGATTCTGGCGACGATGGCGACCGCGCCTCCATCATGACGCTGCACGCCGCCAAGGGCCTCGAATTCGACACCGTTTATCTCACCGGCTGGGAGGAAGGCCTGTTCCCTAGCCAGCGCACACTTGATGAATCGGGCAAAGCGGGCTTGGAAGAAGAACGCCGCCTCGCCTACGTCGGCCTGACGCGCGCCAAGAAGAACGCCCACGTTTCCTTCACCCAGAACCGGCGCACCCGCGGCCTCTATCAGTCCGCCATTCCCTCCCGCTTTGTCGATGAATTGCCCGAAGCCCACGTCGACGTGCAGGAAGCCTCAAGCCCGTTCACCGGCGGCTACAAGAATTTCGCCACCTCCAGCCCCTTCGGCAACAACCCCTACGGCCAGAGCCGCTTTGACAAATCCGCCACTGACGCCGAATGGAAAGAGCGCTCATCCTACGACACCCCAGGCTGGAAACGCGCCCAAGCCTGGCAGGATCAGACCCGCGCCGACTTCGACGCCAAGGCCAAAAAGCGCGGACCCCGCGGCCCCAAAAAATCGCCAAAGACCATCGAGGGCGAACTGGTCGCCTCATCGATTGCTGTAACCGATTTCAAGTTGGGCGAACGCATCTTCCACCAGAAGTTCGGCTATGGCGCCATCACCTCCGTCGACGGCAACAAACTCACAATCGACTTCGAACACGCCGGCGAAAAGAAAGTCGCCGCCGACTTCGTCGAGCGGCATTGAGGGGGCTGTCGGATCGAACGACACCCGTTGGAACCAACGACACGCGCTCAACTACGATGTGCCTATCCCCTTTGGTCCGAACAGCAATTGTCGCCACTGAGCCGTGACTTCCCCCGCGCAGCGCCACCCAAAATCACCACTCCCACCTCCGTCATCCCGTCGTTCGGACGGGATCCATGCAAGCCTCAAGGAACTGCTGGCAACCCTCCTTGACGCCACCTTTCCGGCACCTCTTTCAACGTCAGCCATTGCAGTTAGATGGCGTTCGGGCCGTAGGGCGCAATGCATTGCGCCGGTCATAGCTCACCGCGTTCTCCAAAGCTTTTCCTCGCCCATATCGAACGCCAAGGGAGCGCTTGCCACAGCGTCTGTCGCGGAGATTGAAGAACCATGTCCCGCCGGGCTGAAATGTGCGGCGATAATTCGGCTTGGTTCAAAGGCAGCCGCAAGGGCGGAACGGCGCAACACGTTGCGCCCTACAAGACAACGCCGTCTTCTCCTGGCCCTTCGCGACGATGTTTCTTTGCGGCATGCCGATGAATTCCACGCCCCCTCCTCAACCAACGCGTCCCAACCAAAACCCTCAAGCCGCCTTGTTTTCTTCCTCAACCAACAACGCGATGGCCTTGTAGAGTGACGCCACGATTTCAGCTTCGGTAATGCAGAAGCGGGCAGACGGCGAAATGTCGACCGTGCCATCCTCGCCGATTGGCGTGTGCTCGCCACCCGCTCCGCGAACCGACAAGCCCAGCGGTTTGGCAATCGCCTTGGCGCGTTTGTCGGTGCCATCGCTCGTCAGGTTTGGCAACTGAATATGCAGCGACGCACGCATACCCGTGCCAAGGTTAGTTGGACATGACGTGACCGCCCCGTAGTCGTCCGAGTAGGCAAATTCCAACCCCTCGATGCCCTCGACCAGATCAAGCGCCGACTTCAAGCGATCGAATACGTCGTTGAGAACCGTTCCGCGCTGCATGCACATGATGCGCAGGTGATCTTCTTCACCCACCCAGATGATGAACCCCTTGTCAGCCGACACATAACAGCCCCGGCCATAAGGCCAGTCAGCAGCAATCCCCGCCGCGGTCAGATAGCGGTCATTGTCCATGTTCTTGAACATGATGTGCTGATCGACCAGCTCCTGATAGGCCGCGTCATCGATGAAGCACGGATTGCCCGGCGTCAGCGAATGATAACGCCCACCATAATCGGGCCTTGCGATCAGCTTCTCGAATGCCGCCATCATCTTGTTCTCAAGGCCGATGCGGTCGTCCTTGGTCATGCTTCCAGGCAGCGGAAATTCTTTCAGGTTGCGCCCGGCGCGCACCCGCATCGACAGCGCTGGCAATCCCAACCTGGCAAGGTCGAGAACACCGTCAGCGGGCAACCCTTCGATACCGTCCAGGCTCCAGTTGTTTACATGCCGCGTATCTTCAGAAACCTTGTGATAGCGCGCCAGAACCTTGGAGAAGAACGGCTTGAAATCATCGTAATCGGATGGCTGGCAGGCATAGCACCCCATCTCGCTGTCGGGGTTCTCGATGCCCGAGTTCAGACAATTCAACAGCCGAGCCTTGCCGTCCTCAGAAAGCGTCACGAAGTATGCCGCTTCGAAACACTGTAAGCCGATGTTGTTGGGCCACTCAGCCTTTAGCCCTTCGATTCTCGCTACCGCATCTTCACTCATAAAACTGGAGCCCCCTTTTCGTAAAAAAAACATCGCCCATCAGCGCGCAGGTCTCGCCACGACACGCATTTGGTTGGCATCGCAAACCCGGCTTACTCCACAACCAACCCGGTGAACGGCCGCTTGCCGTCAGTACACTCGCTTCCCGACCCATACGTCGAGGAAGACGTGAATTCGAGAAAGTTGTTGGAGTTGTCGCCTTTAAGAAAAATGCGCTCACCATTGACAACGAAACCCGCCAGATGAATTTCCGGCCCAAAGACAAATGTCGAAAGCTTCGGGAATTTCGGCTTTCTAAATGCGCCGCGCTTCTTCTCGACAAAAACCACTTTCGGGTTGGCCGCTATGTCCGCCTCTTCGCTGTAATCAATCAACGCATATTTCAAAACCTTTTCTTTGTTTGCGCGCTTTCTGAATTTTTTCTTCAGCACCTTGTTTATCTTTTTGTTTTCCGCCTTCAGCTTATCCAGCTTGGCTTTGATGGACTTGGCATCGCTCCGTTGACCGTAATTCTCATCAACCAGTAAAATCCTCAGCGGCACCAACCGGGCTTCGCCTGCTGCCAGTTGAAACCCGATGCCGATCTTGCCAACCGCAGCCCGCTTCAGAGCCTCTGTTGAATCGGCGGCATCACGCAACCGCGGCGTCTCGGTCATCGCTCCAACGAGACTTTCAATGCTCATAGCCTTGTCTGATGTATTCGAGATCACCGCAAAGTCGACAACGTGTTTGCGAACCTGTGCAGAGAAGGAATATCCCCCGACGTAATACTCATCGCAATTTTGAAAAACCGGCGAGTCAGATTCAATCACCATGAAATTCTCAGGAACATTATCGCGCGTGACGTGCTCAAGATACTCAAGGCTCAGCTTATGAGTCCAACTGAACTCCCCATGCTTCTTCTGCCAATTGGCCTTGAACTTCGCCACGTCATCGGCCGTCAAATAGCGCCAAACCCGCGTGCCCGACAGTATTTCCTTGGCAACATCGGACTCCGCCACCCCGTCCTCCAGGTCGTAATTCAAATTGAAATTCTCAGGCCAGGTTTTTTCGTCGCGAAACGCTGTGTCCAGGCCTGGCAAATGAAAACCAATATGGGAAAACGGAAGTCGTCCCTTTACATCCGCAAGCCCCTTGTAGGCAGCGTGCACCTTCCCCTTGAACAGCTTTGCGTTATCGATCAGCGTTGCCATCCCCGCCGCGACCGGCTCAGTGTCCATGTTCATCAGCGGGTCGATAAATTCGGTGATCCTGAGCAATCGGACGCGAAGCCCCTCCACCTTGGTCGTGTTGGAACGGCACAGATAATCCGTCACCGCAAGTGATTGCGGGTTGCCATCCAGATCGTTGCCCATGGGAATCGAGTGTTGCGACTCCAGGCACTTGCCCGCATACCCCGCCGACGGCGACAGCAGCAAGAAAACCAATCCAACCCAGGCCCAAAGCGCACGCATCGAACAACTCCCCAAAATCACTTCAAAGCAATAGAGCGGTTTACGGCTGGATGAAAGCAATTCTGTTTCTCAAGCGGCGAGTCGTGGCGGAGCCGCGCTTCCAGCATGTGGCGGAGCCGCGCCTACGACGCGAAGCATTTCACCGGCCCACTTGATCTCGAAGCAAATTCGCCTCGGCAGAATGGTTCGATTTGGTCGGAAAGTGCTCTAACGGGGCAGCACACAGCCCGCTGGAGCTTTCCCAGCGGGCTTTGCAGCAACGAAATTTTAAACATTTCGATTGAAATGCAAGCGCAGCCAAACCCTGGGCCAGCTACTCGCTATCGTCAGGCAGCAGGCCGGTCACAACCGCGACCAACACGGCGATAGGCACCACCAATCCAACAACAGCGAGAAACTCGAACATTCACCAACTCCACAACGCAAAACTCAACAGAAACGTGTCACACCTTGTAAGGCCAAAAACATGACGACCGTCTCGTCCATTCTCGCAAGTCGTTCGTCCTCCGTCGAGAAACAAGTTTAGGCAATCTCTGCCAACAAAATATGCAAGCGTTAGCTACCGATGCCGTCCCGCCTCTATCGCCGCCAACCACGCAGCCGCCGTGTGCGCCTCGCTGGAACCTTCATAGGCCGCACTCCGCTTGAAGCCCTCGTTGACCGCTATCGCTTCGGCAATCAACAAGCGAAACTCCGGCACTTCGAAGTAGGATGAGTGAACGAGTTCCCGCCATGTCAGATACGAAAACGGATCCTTCCCCTGATTGTCCACGCCCTCAGAAAGCGCCAGTTCCCCGATTGCATTGCGGAACTTGGACAATGAATGGACGGCAACCTCATTGCTGTAACCGGTTATCTGATTACCCACCTCGTCGGGCAATGTCGCAAACGGCTTTTTCACCCACGACGGTTTAGAGCCCGCCGTCACCGCAACTTCCGTTTCGGTATCGTTGCCCAAGGCCGAGCGCTTGACCTCAAACCAGGTCAACCGGTCCAGAATGCGGCTGAGAAACGCACTCAGGAAACCCGCAATCCCCTGCACCAGGAACACCAGGAGAATAGCTACGATCACGAACACGATAGGCACCAAAACGACCGGAATGATCATCCTGACGAGCAGGCCGGCACGCCCCTGCCACAGGTCGTTATCCAGCACCAGGCTGGAGGCTTCATCGGTCACAATGTGAAATAGCAGCTTGCTGTTGAGCGCAACGTCCCGCCCCTGGCCGCAAAGGCTTCCCCCCGCACACGGCTTACCGCCATCCACCAGAAACTTGCGCTTAAATCTCAACGCCCGTTGAACGGACACCAGGTTGGGGTTTTCCGCATGCATGTCCTGACGCGCTTTCCTCAATTCCTCCCGGAGCGCCTTGACCCTCTTGTCTGCATCCGTCTGCCCGACGAAATCATTGTCCGATTCCGCATTGTCCCTCTTCTGGCGCGCCTGTCTCAAGGACCTCCTGAGTTGGCGCACTTTCCCGCGCGCCTGTTTCACCTCGTCTTCGGATTTTTCGTAATGGGAAATGTTATAGACATCATCGCGCAGGAACTCGGCGATCGAGACCATCGCTCCTGGCGATAACAGCAGCAACAAATACAATACCGGCAACAAGAACACCGACAACATGCTGAAAAACGACACCGCGAATGTGTCGTGAAAAATCCTGACGTTGATCCCGCCAATCGAACTGAGACCTGAGACCGCCTCATCGTCTTCGTGCCACAAACCAAGCCAGCGCGGCCCGAACGCTGATGACGCTCTGGCGATATTGCGTGGCCGGTAAAAATGCAGCTTGCGCACGTCGAAATACTTGAAGATCGACCAGAACAAAGCAAACGGTAGACTCATCAACAGAAAGTAAAGCCCAAACCGCCCCAGCCACCCCTGATCGGCAAGCCCCTTGTTACCACTTGCCAATTCACCACCAACGAACGCAGCCAGCATCAACAGCAACATCAGCGAAGCAACGACCACCGCCTTCTGCAACAGCGGCAATCGTAAGAACAACGTGCGCTCCTTACGCAGGCTGATAAACGGCGTCCCGACAGAAATCCAACGCTTCATTCCCGGCAGCTCCCGGCCGCGCGAAGCTGCCTCCATCAGCGCCGCTGAAATCACCGAGCCACCATGACTGTGACCGACAACAACGTAGGCTTCGCCCGCAGCCTCAAGCTCCAGCATGCGTTGCAACAAGTCTGTTCCCGCCTTGCGGCGCTCCAACTCGCTGTTGTCGCCGCTCCACAAGAACCGCACGATACGAACTGGCCCTTCATCGGCCTCGATGAGCCGGCCAAGGTCGGCCTCCTGCGCACTGCCCACCTGCCACCATTGCGGCTCGACCCCCGGCGGAGCCTTCTCGGAGGGTTCGCCACCCATATGCGCGAAGGTGCCATGCACCGTGATGATCGTTGCCATGATTTCTTTTTCCCTCACCCGGCCGCCTTGCTGTGACGGACTCTACTTTATCATGTTCCCCGCAGGTGGCGGACTATCGACACCAAAAGTCAGTCCTTGTCGCGTGTCAGCGGAACGAAACGAACCGGGATCACATCGTGCTCTCGCGTCGAGCCGTCCGCCAGTTTCTCAACAACCATAAGCTGTTGGTCGAAGTCGCCGACCGGAATAACGAGGCGCCCTCCCGGCTTGAGCTGCTCGATCAGCGAGCTGGGAATATGATCGGGTGCTGCGGTGACGATGATCGCATCATACGGACCATACTCAGGCCAACCGGTATATCCATCGCCAACGCGCATATGAACGTTGTCATACCCAAGCCGCTTCAACGCCTTTGCTGCCTGGCTCGCAAGCGGTTCAATAATCTCGACCGAGTAGACGGCACCGGCCAATTCGCCGAGAACCGCCGCCTGATACCCCGAGCCTGTCCCGACTTCCAACACCCTATCCGTGTTACTGATATCCCCCAACCCACTCATCAACGCAACGATCAGCGGCTGCGAAATCGTTTGCTGAAAGCCAATCGGCAGTGGCCGGTTTCGATAGGCGTCAGCATCGGGCGCGGCCGGAACGAATTCGTGCCGCGGCACCTTGCCGATGGCAGCAAGCACACACTCATATGAGATGTTCAAACTGGTTCGTTGCTCGATCTCAGAAATAGTCCGGCGTATGTCTTCCACCAATCGAGCTCTGGCCTCGACAAAAACGTCTGCTTCCTGGGCCATGGTCACCACCTGTGCCCCCTGCTGCGAGAAAGTAAACCCCGATAGGGGGCAGTACCAATCTCAGTTGCAGGTCAGCTCGCCCGCTTGCCCACGATCAGGTCCCAGGCGATGTTGATCTGCTTGGTGCGCTCCTCACGCAAAACCTTGTCGGCTTCATCCTTGGAGTGGTCGGGATGCCATCCCATCCTCAGCGCATCGACGATTTTCTTCAAGGCCGCTTCGGAAACATCAGGATTGGCGCCCAGAACCTCATAGGCTTGCGAACGCGTCCTGGGCATCGCCAATTCGTCACGTCCGCGTTTGAAACTTGCCGCCGCACTATCGGCAATCCGCCCGATGCGTTCCAAATCCCTCACCGCACCTCGCAGCCCCGCTGCAACACGTGCCGTGCGAACCTCTTCATTGTTTCCCTCGCGCAAGGCATCGAGGCGATGACGCACTGAATTAAGTTCCGAGGTCAGCGTGTCCCTCAAGGCCGATGCCGGCCCCAATGACCGCACCGCAATCGCAGCCTTCTCGTAGAGGGATTCAGCCGATCTGGCACCATTTGCAATACTGGCGTTGCGCCAATCCGCAACACTGCCGGCCTGGAACCGGCGCCATTTGAAGGCCACCCAGAGTGCGCGTAGCTTGGATACCCCAGCAACCAGCAAAGCACTCAGCATCGAAAGTCCGCGGCCAACGATTTCGCCCAGCCTGCCAATGATATTGCGCCCCTCGCCACCAGCCAGGGCGGCGGCGAACCCAGAACCCGCTGCTGCTCCTGCTCCGCCAGTCCATCCATACCGGCGCATCCCAAACCAGCCCAATGCCGCAAACAGACTGGTCACGACCATAACGACAATCGCCATCATCGGACCCGAAACAAGGCCGCCAGCCGCCCAGGATGACCCACCGGGCGCCGTCGCACTGTTGGCGGGATGAACCACCGTTTGCCAAGACGAAGCGCTCTGAGCATCTTCAAGTACCGCCCGGATTACATCCCCGTCAGCACCGCCCACTTGCCGCCCCCCCGCTCCGCTCAAAACAGCCGGTTCCACAACCATCCTCGATGTCGTTTCCCAGCCTTCCCGGGCAGCCGCCTCAGCCCGCGCTGCGGACTCAAGTCCTAAAGCGATCTCTGATCCTTTTTCAAAACGACCGCCAAGCTCAACCACCGGCGCAAAGCCCAGGGGCATCACGAACATCGCCATCGAGTTCTTTTTCGATCCAGTCTTTTTCGTTGCAGCAGCCTTTTTCGATGGTTGGGCATTCGGGTTGGCAATCAGCAAATTGAGCCGGCCGTCCTCCATCCAGGAGTCACCGATATTATTTCCACGGACCCTCGCAGCCACTTCCGCCCACGGCACACTCACTTTGCCACAACGGATCTTGAAGCTGTGAACCATCATCGTGCGGCAATCCCGCTGGCCCTTTTCACGGCACGCCGTATAGGTCCGGGTTCTACGCTGGCCGATAATTTCATATCGTGTGGGCGACGCTCGTTGCAATTTCGGGGTCACGCCATCCATCACGCACGAATAGGGCATGCGGATTGCTTCGCCAGCGTGCGCTGCAATCGGCACAGCCACTGCGAACATGACAACTATCGCAAAGTAAAACCGACTTCCGCTTATCAAGCCAAGCCCCCCACGTGCTGTCCTAAACCACCCGCTGCCTGGAGACGTCCCAGCAGCGGCGGCACAGCCCCCCAACGATCCTTTGTTCGTTCCCGGAGAATTCACCAGGCCCCAGGTCGCCAAGTGCAATTCTTCGATGTCAAACCGTCTCAATGCAGGCCCGCCCCCCATGAAAAAAGCGGGCAGGTGATTGTGGCCAGCCTGAGCCTTTGTCGTGTGTGCCACAACATGGGCGCCACTAAGGCAGACTTCAGGCGTCCGATCACATCGATTCAGCAATCGCTGCGTGCCAGCCGTCGTCCAGTTAGAGCACTTTCCGACCAAATCGGATCAATTCTGTTTCTCAAGCGGCGAGTCGATCCAGCAGGAGAGTGGCGCGGGTCGATCTGGGTGATCGGCCAAGCCGCTCGACGCACTGGTCGGCCGCCGCTTGGAAACCCGTATTGGCGGAGCCAATCTACGATTGGACGGGCCGGGCGGATTTGCGCCAATCTCTGCGCATCCCGTCTTGCCCGTGGCACCACCACGCGCTGCGCCGGTCCACTTGATCTTGTCACTAATCCGCCTCGGCAGAATGGTTCGATTTGGTCGGAAAGTGCTCTGGCAGTGAAAAGATCGGCAGGTAATTCCCTCACCCTTCGGATCTCTGAAAAGGCACGATAGCAAGCCCCTGAGCACAACCATGCCCATTTCCGCCGCCCCCACTTGATCCCTGCCAATTCCGCCGTCCAACATCCCACCTGCCATTCGGGCGGTGACAACTCCAGCCGGCAGCAATTACGTTACGCTTCAGGAATTGACGGGAAATGTCTTGACCAAGGCCCGCTCAGTCACCGCGCAGCAGTCCGGTAAAGCCGGTTATCAACAACGAGGTAAGGACGAGCCCCACGATTGCCTCCAGCACCATCACCACATACAAAATTCCGCCAACTGTAATTTTAATCGACGGTGCGGCCACTCGCTCCCTGCCGCCGCTCGCCCCCCCGCCAGCCAGCTTTTCGCCAACTGGAGCAAATGTTATCGGTTGGGGAATCTCAGCGATGGGTTTCCAGGCGATGTTCGGCCGCCAGTGATCGGCATAGCCAAACGACACGAACGGAACGAACACATCGAACGAATACCCCACCGGATTGAAGTCGGGATAAACCGCATCCAGGCGGCTGGGCGTATAAGCGTCGCGATTGGTCATCACGAATGCCGATTCATCGCCGCATCCAGGTTTGGCGCATTGACCGCCAGCCCACGCCCACAACGCCGCAAACATGACGACGAACACCGCCATCCACGCCACTGTCCGCCAAGGGTTGAAGCCATACAGCGCAAAGGTATCCAGGAACCCTCCCTGCAGGCGTTGCAGCGGCCGGGTTGCATGGCTCTTGCGTTCCAATCGACGCCGGGAAATTGAGATCTGCCGGCCGTCCTCGCTGAAGCCCTGCTGCATCAACCGCTTTTCAAGCTGCACCCAGGGTTGCGGCTTGAAGTGATCGCGGATATCGCAACTTTGTTGTCCCTCCAGCCAGGTCAGTCGACGTTCGCCAACCCGGTCATCTGCCCTGCTATGCCGAGCCCCGCCGCCCAGATGGGCTCCTGAAGGGTTGTTGAGATGGTCGTAGACGAATCCGTCCAGCACCAGATGCTCGATATCTCGGCCATCGGCAGACCGCCCGCGTGATTGCGGGCGTGGCGGCCAGGCAGCCGCATAGTCGTGAAACGACCCCGCCCTTGCCCGAGATAAATCAACGATACCGCGCGGGCACTCATCGCGAAGTTCAGGCATGCACAGTCGCTTGATGTCAGCATCCGCCAGACTGATCGCTGCCTCGTCCCATTCCGGTAGAGTTGCATCCGCCAGAGCACCGCCATCGGCTGCCTTGGCAATTCCCCGGCCATCGCGAGCCAGCGCCGCGCTTTTGATTTTGCTGTTTGAGAAATCCAGCACGCCAGGAACGCGGGCCTGATCCAGCACCAATGCCCCAATCGACTGCAAGCCGCCATTAAGTTCGACATCGCGGGCAAACCGGCTGCCGTTGGCCATCAATGCAGCGCCTGCATCAACCTTCAGCGTCGCCGCTCGCAGGCGGAATTGGTTGCCAATATCGCAGGCTGGAAATCGCAGCAGCCCGAATACCATCGCCCGCGACATGTAGCAGCCGCCCCGGATTCGCGCACCGTCAGCCCGGATCGCAAGCTCCGCACCGAATAGACGTGCCTCCGTCAGCCGCAACTGTCCCTCGATATCGGCGCCGGGAAGATTCACCGCACCCACCAGTTTCGAGCGCGGCATGTCCCAGTTTCCGCCAACCGCAATGCCTGCTGCAAAAATCGCCGTTGTCCCGCCATCGATCTCGAGTCCTTCGGCAGCAATCGTCTTGCCGATGTCCGCGCCTTCGATATCCATCGAGCCTTTGAGCTTGGCGTCAACCAGTTTCAGGCCCTGCCCGACACTCAGGCTCTTGGCCTCAATCGCCGTCTCCTGGCCAAACACAACCAGCCCGGCCGCATCGACCCTGCCGCGCACCCGCCCGTGCGCCAGCCTCAGTCCGGCAGTGATGTTGGCCCCCGACATCAAGATGTCGCCATCAACCCTGGCGCTCTCCAAGTCGAAGCCGCACTCGCGCCCCTCGACCCGGGTGTTTTCTGCATAGATCCCGGCACCCAGTTGCGCCCGCACGAGCTGCACGTCGCCTCTGAGGTTCGCACGCCTCAAGATCAGCGGCCCGGCAAGCCTCAGGCCGTTCGCCTTCACCGCCTCCCTTCCACCGCCAATCCGTGTCCCCTCGACGGCCAGCGCCCCGCCGATCACCGCACCGCGAACCTGTAGCGCACTCGATATCCGTCCCCCGGCAAATAACAGCCCGTTGTCGGCCTGCATCCGGTCACCCACAAACGCACCATCGAGTTCGCAGTTTTGCAGCGAGATCCGCTTGCAGCGTGCATCCCGCACCACCAGGGCGCCACGTTCGCCCGATTCTATGCGCACCCTCGATAGCAAAAGCGGAAAGGCAATAGAGCAACCTTCAAGGTCAAGGCCGCCTGACACAACGGCTTTGGACAACCTGACGCCGGAAACCGCAACGGGCCAATCCGGCCTGCTTCCATTCAGCAATGCCCGCAGCACCTCGCCGCGGATTTCAGCCCCGCCCAGATCGACCGGGTCGCCACGCATCGCTCCCGACAGCAGAATTTCCTCCTGCGGGCTAAGGTCATCTTCCAGCGTGATCAATGGTCCAGACATTACGTTCAACCCGCCCCCGGGCCCCACTCCCCAAAATGCCCCTCTCCAAAACCGCTCCGAATACCCCGAAGAATCTCACTCCGCCGGCACTTCAGGCTGGATTGCTAACCTGCAAGCCCTGTTCCAAACCATAAAAGCGCCCATTCGCAGCGTCGAGTGGATCTTTCCAACATCGTCAAATTGCTGCTTACTAGGACATATAGGTTGCACGAACCCTTTGAGATCCGAGCAAACCTGCCTCATTCCACGCGTTTTCCAGCGCAATCAGCCTTGCTGGTATAGTTGCAACCGCGTCTTATGGTTGTTGTGTTTAATCCCTCATGCTCGACAAGCGACCAAGCGGAGCATTAAACAACAAGAACGGACTTTAAAAACAAGACAAGCAGTGAGCGTCTCGCGCAAATGCGTCAGGGGCTCATATGAATTGCCCGCATAACACCAGACGGGAGGTTTCGCGTAATGACTTCCGCGGAAACAGTCGAACGACCAGCCCAGACGACTCCGATCAGCGGTTCTGAGGACCTGCCCGCCGCCCCCACGCCTGCCACCACGGAAGCTGCCGAGAAAGCCGGTTATCAAACGCCCGAGAGCGTCAAGATCGAGGGCCTGGGTGAAGAGCCCGAAGTCGATATCGTTCCCCCCGATGAAGAGCGTGACCGCGAGAATTTCATCCCCATAACGCGCTTCGCCCTGATGGACCGCCTCACCATCCCCTCGGCCTGGCCGCCAGGGGTCGCATCTCAGGCGCGCCGCTTTTTCTCCTACCTCGATTATTGGCGCCAGCAGCGTTACGGGGCAAGACTTCTGGATCTCGATCAGACCTACGAGCCTTTCAGCCCCGACAGCGATCTGTTGATGACGCGCAGCTTCACTGATGATGAGCTGCACCGCATGCAAAAGCGCGTCGTTGAGGAAATGCGCGAAATCCTGGTTCAGGCCAACTACCGCGAGATCGACCCGGCCGATGTCGAAAAGATCCTCACCAACGATAGCCACTACGGCCTCGACCTGCATGTCGATTTCAGCCTGTTCGAGGAATGCCTGATCTACTACCGCGGCGCATCGACCCGGAAGGATCAAAAACGCACCCTGCGCAAGTTCATGCGCAAGGAAGAGTTCGACGTTCCGATTTTCCAGCGGCTTTTCCTGCTGTTCAAACTGAAGCCGCTTGAAAAGCGCGTCCGCGAGATCATGGAACACGAGAAGGTTTCCCGCAAGGAAGCCGAGCGCCTGGCCAACAAGCAGCGCGCGCACGTTCCAGCCGTCGTCGTCCCCGGCAACATCTACATGAAGCTGTTCAAGAACATCCCGCGCTCGGATGTCGAGATGATCTTCCCCAACACCGTCGTGAAATACCGCCTGTTCGACAAGATCAAGCTGGGCGGCGGCAGTCTATTGGGTGTTGGCTCATCGATCGCGGTCGCCGCCGGCAAGGTCGGGGCCGCCCTCACCAATCCTATCGCCGCCGTAATGGTCGTCGGTGGACTAGGAGCAGCCGTATTCCGCCAAGCCATGAACTTCGTCAATACCAAGCAGCGCTACATGGTCGTTATGGCGCAGAACCTTTACTTCCATTCCATGGCCGACAATCGCGGTGTCATGATCATGTTGACCGACCGTGCCGCCGAAGAAGATGTCAAAGAGGAGATGCTGCTATATTCGGTATTGGCCAAGGAAAAGGCCAATCGCCGCGATCTCAAGGCCATCGATACCGCCATCGAACAATACCTCAAGTCGAGCTTCGGCCTGGACCTGGACTTCGATCTGGACGACGCCCTCGAACGCCTGCTGGCCGATGGCATTGTCACCGAAGACGAAAACGGTGATCTGCACACATTGGGGCCCATCGAAGCCGGCAAGCACATCGACGACAAGTGGGACGTCCTGCTCGATGACCTACCCGTGCCCGATCCCCACGAAGGCATCGAGATGGAAGTCGACAAACTCCGCGCCGAAAACGAGAACGGAAACCAATCGACTTGAGCAATCCCGCCCAGGACTTGGATACCGGCCCTGACAACCAGGCCCCCGGCGTTCCAGACATGAAACTTGCTTCAATCATCCTTGAGACCGTGAGCCGCGATACCGCGCGAACGCTCGCCGGCGCCTTGCAAAATCTCATCGACCCGCCGCCTGATGCCCTCAGCATTTTTGAAGTCGAGCCAAACGGGGCCAAGTGGCGCATCACGGCCTACTATTCCAATCCGCCCCAGGCCGATCAGCTCCACGCAACACTCGAAACCATCATCGGCGCACCGGTCCCCCAACCTCGCCTAGAAACGGTTCCCGATCTCAACTGGGTCGCGATATCGCAGGCAGCCCTTCCCCCGGTCAGAGCCGGGCGCTTCACAATTCACGGCTCCCACGATCGCGATAAGGTTCCCCAGGGCCCCGGCGCCATTCTCGTCGATGCCGGAGAAGCCTTCGGCACCGCTCATCACGCCACCACCTACGGCTGCCTTCTGGCCATCGACCACCTGACCCGCAAGCACACCTATGAAACTGTCCTTGATCTTGGCTGCGGCTCCGGAGTCCTGGCGATTGCCGTGTCGCGCGCCTTGCCGGATGCAAAAATCCTCGCCAGCGATATCGACCCGTCATCGGTCGATGTGGCGCGCGATAACATCAAGGCCAACCGGGCTTCGCGCAATATCGATGCCATCACCGCCACCGGCCTCAATCATCCTCGATTGCGCAGCCCCGCAAGCTATGACCTGTTGATCGCCAACATCCTTGCTGGTCCCCTTATCAAGCTGGCAAAAGACATCGCCCAGGCCGTCCGGCCCAACGGTCACCTGGTCTTGTCAGGGCTCCTCGACGATCAGGCCCGGGAGATCATCGCCAACTACGCAGCCGCCGGCTTCGCAATCGAAAACCAACACCCAATTGCAGGGTGGACGACACTGGTCTTGAAGCGCCGCTGACTGCGGCTCTCCGCCCCCCGCTAAAAAACCGCCCGCGTCGGTTCAACGCGGGCGGCTCAATCTTTCTGCGAACCCGAATTAAACCGGCTCGTTGGTTCTTCCCGGCATCACAGTTGGTAAGGCATCGGCCCCTGGCCGGCAGTTCGGATCTCTTCGACCTGCGCAGCGGAATACCCCTGCTCATTGAGTTCGCCGTCAGACAGCTTGGCGAGGTAGTACATGGCGATTTTGTCCGCCTTGGCCTGCCGGCTCGCAACGAACGCATCGAAGAACCGGCCCAGAGCACGCCGCACTCCACCGAGTTCGCTATGGACGGGTGTCGACGAAAAGGACGATAAAGTGTTCATGATCATCTCCTACAGGAATTATGTTGCTCACGGTTGAGTTGGAAGTTTTCTCCCTAACTCCTGATTCCTGTCTCCTCTTGCATACAAACCTAGTAAGCCTACGCACCCTCAGTCAGACCCCAAACCGCAAACCAGCAATGCACCAAGCGCATGCTTGAAACGCCGTACCTGAAAACGATCCGCCTGCATTTGCAGACGAGTTCCTCCCTCGCCCCGCCTTAACAAAAACGCCGAGCTACTTGATGTTCCAAACATACGATGCCGTATCAAATCCGACCCCCGCTGCATCCCGCATTGCCCAGTTGCGCCACGAACTTGCCTGCCGCAACCTCGACGCCTACATCGTGCCCCGCACCGACGAACATCAAGGCGAATACATCCCCGCCGACGCC
Source organism: Alphaproteobacteria bacterium (assembly GCA_022600345.1). Taxonomy (GTDB): domain Bacteria; phylum Pseudomonadota; class Alphaproteobacteria; order Rhizobiales; family Hyphomicrobiaceae; genus Filomicrobium. The sequence goes on from JAHZKP010000030.1 coordinate 33,061, forward strand.
GAGCGACTGCACTGGTTGACGGGTTTTTCAGGAAGTGCAGGCACCGGCATTGTAACCGCCGGGCACGCCGCCCTTTTTGTCGATGGCCGCTACACGGTCCAGGCCCGCAGCGAAGTCGACACCAAGACAATCGACGTCGTCGCCATGGCCGAACAAAAAGCCGAGGACTGGCTGGCCGCCAACCTCAACGATGGAGCGGCAGTCGGCTTCGACCCCAGGCTTTTCACGCTGGCCCAAATTGAACGCCTGCAAAAACGTCTCGCGGAAAAATCGATCAAGCTGAAGCCCATCGCAGCCAACCTGGTCGATAAACTCTGGGGCGACCAGAAGCCTGGTCCTCCCGATGGCGAGATCGTCACTCACCCAATCGAGTTTGCCGGCCGCAGCGCGCAGGAAAAAATCGCTGAGATCCAAAGCGCCCTTAAATCGGACGGCCACGCCGCTGCGATTCTATCGAGCCGGGAATCGATCGCCTGGGCGTTTAACCTGCGCGGGTCCGATGTCGCCCACACCCCCGTCTTTTCCGCCTTCGCAATCATCCATCAGCGTGCCAAGCCCCAGCTGTTCGTTGACACAAACAAGCTTACCAAACAGGCTCGAAGCGAAACCAAGTCGATTGCCAAGATCACGGCGTATGAAAAATTCTTCGACCGCCTGAAAGACCTCAAGGCAGCCGGCAAGTTGATCCGGCTCGATCCCCACACCGCCAGCTTCGCCATCTCCCGGGCGCTGGGGTCATCGAAGAACATCGCACGCGCGCCCGACCCCTGCATCGACAATCGCTCAATCAAGAACGCGGTCGAAATCGCCGGCGCCCGCGAAGCCCATCTGCGTGACGGTGCCGCCGTCACTCAATTTCTCGCCTGGCTCGCCCAACATGCCGACAGCGGTGAAGTCGACGAGATCACGGCTGCGCAGAAACTGGAATCGTTTCGCGCCGACACCGGCAAACTGAAAGAAATCAGTTTCGACACCATTTCCGGCTCCGGTCCGAATGGCGCAATTGTCCATTACCGGGTCAACTCTGCAACCAATCGCAAGCTGAAACCGGGCGAACTCTTTCTCGTCGATTCAGGCGCGCAATACATTGACGGCACCACCGACATTACGCGAACCATCGCCATCGGAAAACCGACGAATGCCATGCGCCGCCACTTCACTCTCGTCTTGAAAGGTAACATCGCCGTCGATACCGCCCGCTTTCCAGTTGGAACCAGGGGCCGCGATCTCGATTCCTTTGCCCGCCGCGCCCTTTGGCAGGCCGGCCTTGACTATGACCACGGCACCGGCCACGGCGTTGGCAGTTATCTCGCCGTCCACGAAGGACCCGTATCGATCTCGAAATCAGGTGCCGCCCCGCTGAAGCCCGGCATGATCGTGTCCAACGAACCAGGCTACTACAGGGAAGATGCTTACGGCATTCGGATCGAAAACCTGGTGCTCGTGCGCGAGGCTGAAATCCCCCCCGATGGCGAGCGCCCGATGATGTCATTTGAAACCCTGACGCTTGCCCCAATCGATCGCTCGTTGATTGACACATCGTTATTGACAAAAGCCGAACTCGATTGGCTCAACGCCTATCACGCCCACGTCGCAAAAACGATTCCCCCCCTCCTCGACAAACCAACGCGAGGCTGGCTCAAATCCGCCTGCGCGCCTCTTTAGACCGTGTTTATTCTCGATGGATGCGGGTCTGGGCTGAGACCAGCCCAACATCGGCTTGCCGAATGTTGGCGAGAGTGCCTCTTGCGGCTCCGCCCCCTCGAGGGGGCGGACGGAATGCCATCACTTGGGTCCGGTTTTCCCGCTCCGACATTGCCGCACCCGCAACGCCAGGGACCAAGTGATCGTGGCATTCCCAGGCGGGGGTGTTGGATGCTTGCGATACGGTTTGGGCGGCCACCCCCTCCTATCCGCGCCAGGATCGCTTAGCCCCTCGTGTTGCGATTGGGCAATCGTCACCTGTTGAAGGCGGGTCTAAACGATGGCGCGGAGTCCTCCCCCTGTGAGATCAGAGGGAGGGGCTGCGTTGGGCGCGGCTGCACCCGCCCGATAGCGCCACCCATTTGAACTGAGTCGCAGGAAAATCAATATACGAGCTTGAAAAGTTAAAGCGAGTCCACCGAAGGTAAACACAATTTAGAACATGCCCCACCTTCAACCCGAGATCAGTTCTTCCCACTCGTCCTCGGTCATCACGGTCACACCAAGGTCGCGTGCCTTCTTCAGTTTCGATCCCGCATCAGCCCCGGCGACGACATAGTCAGTCTTCTTCGACACCGAACCCGAAACTTTCGCGCCCAACCGCTCGGCCTGCGCCTTGGCTTCACCGCGGCTCTTGTTGGCCAGGGTTCCAGTGAAGACGACGGTTTTGCCAGCGACCGCTGAGGCCGTTGCAACCGTCTCCAACGCCTGCGGTTCGACTTCTTCAAGCAACGCATCGACCGCGGCAACGTTATGCGGCTCGGCAAAAAACTCGACAATCGCCGAAGACACCGTTTCCCCGATGCCATCAATGTTGTTGAGATCGAGCCAGGCTTCGCATTCCTTGCCGCCACCGGCCGCAATCATCTGCGCCTTGAACGTCGAGATATCGGAATACGAGCGCGCCAACACCTTCGCCGTCGTCTCTCCGACATGACGAATTCCCAATCCGAAAATGAACCGGTCAAGCGGAACCTTGCGCCGCGTATCGATCGCTGCAAACAACTTGGCAGCCGATTGCTCGCCCCAGCCCTCACGATCCTTCAATCGCTTCAGCGAACGCTGATCCCGCTTCTGCAGCGTGAAGATATCCTGCGGCGATTGGATCAGACCGTCATCGTAAAAAGCCTGGATGCTCTTGTCGCCCAGCCCGTCGATATCGAACGCGTTGCGCGAAACGAAATGCTTAAGCCGTTCAACACGCTGCGCCGGACAGATCAACCCGCCTGTGCAACGCCTGACAGCATCGGTCTTTCCCGTTTTTTCATCCAGCTCGCGAACCGCATGGGAACCGCACGCCGGGCACACAACAGGATACTCAAACGGCTTCGAACCCTCCGGGCGTTTTTCCAGAACAACCGATACGACCTGCGGAATGACATCACCGGCCCGCTGCACGATAACGGTATCGCCGAGACGGACATCCTTGCGCGCGATTTCATCCTCGTTGTGCAGCGTCGCATTGGAAACGACAACGCCGCCCACTGTGACCGGCTCAAGCTTGGCAACGGGCGTCAGACTTCCCGTGCGGCCGACCTGGATCTCAATGTCATTTAGAACCGTCGTCGCCTGCTCGGCTGGAAACTTGTGCGCAACCGCCCATCTGGGAGCGCGCGAAACGAACCCCAGCCGCTCCTGAAAATCAAGCCGGTCGACCTTGTAGACGATACCGTCGATATCGTAGCCAAGCGAAGCCCGCTTCAGCTCCAATTCGCGATAGTAGGCCATCAACTCAGCCGCGCTTTCACAACGGCGCATCTCCCGGTTGACCGGCAATCCCCAACCCTCGAACGCATCGACAACACCTGACTGAGTATCAGCCGGCAATGGCTCCGCCGCCCCCCAGCCATAGGCAAAGAAGCGCAACGGACGCTTTGCCGTAATACTCGCATCCAATTGCCGCAGCGAACCGGCCGCCGCGTTGCGAGGATTGGCGAACAGCTTGCCGCCGGTGGCTTCCTGTTCTGCATTGAGTTTTTGGAAATCGGCATGGCTCATGAAGATCTCGCCGCGAACATCAATCGACGCAGGTATGTCTGGTCCGCCCAGGCGCTCGGGGATCTCATCGATTGTCTTGACATTGGCTGTGACGTTCTCCCCCTCCGCGCCATCGCCGCGGGTCGCAGCTTCAATCAGCCGCCCGTTATCGTAACGCAATGAAATACTGAGCCCGTCGATCTTCGGTTCGGCGGTGAACGCCAGCTCATCGGCCTCCCCCAGTCCGAGAAATTTCCCAATCCGGGCCACGAAATCCGTGACGTCTTCCTGGCTGAACGCATTCCCCAACGACAGCATCGGCACCCGATGGGTAATCTTGCCGAAACCATCCGCAACCGGCGCCCCGACTTTCAGCGTCGGACTGTCCGCCAAGCGCAATTCAGGAAACCGCGTTTCAATGGCCTCGTTGCGCCGCCGGAGCTTGTCATACTCCGCATCGCTGATTTCTGGTGCATCGGACTGATGATAAAGTGCATCGTGGCGCCCGATTTCGGCTGCAAGCCGCGCCAACTCCGTTCGCGCCTCATCTTCGCTTAACGCCGCCACTTCAATGGTTGCCGTTGGATGTTCCGTTTTTTTCATTGCCGTCCCGAGCTAACAATCCATCCCAAACAGAAGCCCGCGCGCCTGCGCAAGCCTTCCGGCATGGCCAATCATCCATCCGATAAGTCGCAACAATGTCAAAGGTGGGAAGGATCACATCGCAGCAGCGATATCAAGCAAATCAAAAGCAACGCTCGCTTCGGCGCACAACCAAGCTGGCAAACAACGCAAACCAATGCCGGGCACGATCGGACAAGCCGCTGGTGTATGGCAGCGCTTCCGTCCCGCGAATCCAGGCAATTTTCAATGAAACGTACTCAGCCCAGCCACACCGGTCCAAAACAGCACAACCACCGTTGGCCCCGACAGTAATTCCCTGCCCAGACTGAATTGTTTGAAGCTGATGAAGGGCGGCTAATGCCGCCGGGTCAGATGTCGCTAACCCGGGCCGCCGAGCGAGAATTTCGGAACGGCATTCCAGACTTTGGTCAGCCACGAGCCTGAGTCCTCACGCGGAGCCAGCCCGCCTGATGCCAGCAACGAATAGGCATCTTTGTACCAGCGCGATTGCGGGAAGTTATGTCCCAGAACCGCAGCGGCCGTCTGCGCTTCGTTGACGATACCCAGCGCCATGTAGGACTCGGTCAGACGCATCAGCGCTTCTTCAACATGCGCAGTGGTCTGGTATTTCGTCACCACCGTTTTGAACCGATTGATCGCAGCAACGTAATTATTGCGCTTCAGGTAGTATCGCCCGACTTCCATTTCGGCCGCCGCCAAAGTGTCTTCGGCAACCCTGATCCGGTTCTTTGCCTTTGCCGCATACTCACTGTCAGGATAGCGCGTCGCTATAACTTTGAGTTCCTTCAGCGCCTTGCGCGTCGCGGACTGGTCCCGGTTGGGACCATTCATCTCGTCGAAATAAGCCGAGGCGATAATGTGGTGGGCCAGTGCGGCTTCCTTGGTGCCCGGATGCATCGTCGTGTACCGCCGCGCCGAGGCGATTGCCTCTGGATACTTGCCGGCCTTGTAGTACGCATACGATGCCATGACGATCGCGCGGCGAGCTTCGGGAGCGTAGGGGTGATCCCTATCGAGATCTTCGAATTTTGCAGCCGCTCGGTTGTACTTGCCTCGCGTCATGAGCGCATCAGCATCTGTAAACATCTTTCCGGGCGGGTCTGGGTTGAGCGCCTTGGAAAGATCATTCGATGAAGCACAACCAGCAACCAGAGACGCGGAGAGAACGATACCTGCAAGCCCACGCCAGAAAGCGCCGAACAGCCGGAAGCCGCCGCAAAGCTGCAAGGTCATGGTGTCAAAGGTTCTCAAATCCGTTCCAATTCTCGTGCGTCGAAGTGCGGTCACGCGTGATCTCGAGGCCCTTCGTGCGGCCAAACCTTCTACGCCGGTTCGTTTTCCAGCCCAAAAGGGTTCCGACACCTATCGCGCATCAGGGCGCCCGACATCGAATGTCATTGCAGCCCGGGCGCCAATTCGTCTTCGCACCCATTGAACTGGTGCGAGCCAACCAAGTCTACATTATGACGCCCGATTCGCTGAAGCAGCCCGACCGCGACTGCTCAAGAATGTTGGGGACATCACAGGCAGACTATCGAACAGCCACGACCACCCAAGCCCGGTCTCGTAACGTCGGCGGCTCCGTAAATCAGTCGTCACACAACAATTCGCGCTCAGTAGGAAGACCCTGCGTAAGCTGTTGGATAAGCAAAGCTTGCTGGCGTCGTCTCGCGAACCTTCGGCGCCTGAACGACAGACCAAGCCGACTTGTCAGCCAACAGCGCCTTGACAACCAGAGAGTTCAGGCGATGGCCGCCGCGGACTGAACGGAACGCACCCAGGATTGGCAGTCCGGCCAAAGCCAGGTCGCCCACGGCGTCCAGCATCTTGTGACGCACGAATTCCTCAGGGTAGCGAAGACCTTCGCTATTCATGACACGATCATCACCGATCGCCACTGTATTATTGAGGTTGGCACCAAGTGCCAGTCCGTTTTTCCAAAGGTGCTCGACATCGCGCATGAAGCCGAACGTACGAGCGCGGCTCAATTCATGGCGGAACACACCTGGCGACATTTCATAGGCCAGTCGCTGGCGGCCGATAATCGGGGAATCGAAATCGATCTCAACATCAAGGTGAAAACCGGTGTGCGGCGCGATCTCGCCGAAGCAATCACCGTCTTCAACACGGATCGGTTTGATAACTTTCAGGAATTTGCGCGGCTCGGAAAGTTCCATCAGGCCGGCATCGTCAATGGCTTCGACGAACGTTGCCGAACTGCCATCCATGATCGGCACTTCTTTGCTGTCGATCTCGATGTAGCAGTTGTCGACAGCCAAGCCGCGAAGCGCAGCCATGAGATGTTCAACAGTGCTGACTGTATTACCGTCTTCGTCTCCGATCACGGTACATAGCGTCAAACTCTTGACGTTATGAACGCTGGCTTCGATGTCTGAAATAACCCGCCCGCGTTGCGTGACAAGAAAACGGAGCCCAGCATCGGCCTCAGCCGGATGGAGGATCACCGATGCTGGAGCTCCGCTGTGCACCCCCGTGCCAGTAAGCTCGATCTCACGCGCGACAGTAGTCTGGCGCGAGCCGATAAAACGATTCGACATGAAAGCCGTCCCTCGATGCCTGCCCAGGCAACGGTCGCTAATTATTATACTAGCTGCGACCTGCCACCCCCAAGAAAGGGCCAAACTGTTTCAAGCACCTCCGAAGAGGCCCCCAGCACACACCCCATTAGTTTGCTGGAGAATTTCGAAATCAGTATCGCCCGTTAACGAATTAGACGATACCCCCGGGCAACAGCTCATACAAATCACGCTTTCTTACATTCTGTTACCCAATTACCGCGAAAGCTTCGCCGGCTGAATGACGCTTGGAAGGGCTCAGCCGCGCCCCCGCCTTTGGTCAAAAAATACTGGCAAATCAGATGGTTGACTGCCGTCACTCTGTTGCGGTGAAGGTTTGGCCGGGCGCCGTGTCGCACCCTCATTCCGAACTTGAGCAGTATACATTTCATCGTTTGTTACATGCTGGGGCTTGCCCGTGGCCTGATCTTCCGGCGAATCACCTTGCCGCCTGCCGATCCCTGTCAGCCGCTCAAACAGTCCCGGCTTACGCCCCGCACCCGAAGCGGCCTCTTCCTTATATTGCTGTCCGCCATCCGCCTGCTGCTTGGCGTAGTAGTCGCGTTGACCGACCTCGGGAAATTCCTGAACCTCAGGCATCCTTGGGGCCGCCCTGCGAATCTCTTCCGTCTGCCGGGGAACAAATCCGCGATCACCTGACGGCGGGGCCGAATGCTGTGCCGGCGTCTCCCCGGCACCATAGCCCGGCTGCGGCGGCATAGATTGGCGCGACTTCAGCCCATCGTTTCCGGTTTCGATAACCACCCCTTCGGGAGATCGCCACAGATCGGAAGTATTCTCCGGCACCGCGGCAGCCCGCTCCGGCTGTGCGGCGTTCCCAGCGGGTGGCGACACGGTTTGCGACGCTGTTTCAGGCGGCCGACCGCGCGATGGCGTCACGTTTTCCGCAGGTGGTTGCCGGGTGGCCTGATAATTCGCCGGCGGTACAGGAGGTGCAGAACCCCCAGCCGCGTCACCGGGCCGCTTCGGCAAGCCTTCCAAACCAACTGTGCCATCGGCTGAGTTGTCCGGCTTCGCCCGTTGAGCACCGGCATTGGCACCGGGAACCGGCGGCGGAACCGGAGGCGCAACTGATGCGTTGGTGTCGGTCGCGCCGTTGCCCTGCGAACTGCTCCCTGTCCGAAGCGAATCTCCACCGCCGCTCTGGCCAAACGAGCCAGGCGACTTCGCATCATCGGCACTCGACATGCCCGAGGCGACGATCGACACCCGAACCCTGTCATCCATGCCAGAATCGAACGTTGCGCCGACAATAATATTGGCTTCTGGATCGACTTCCTTGCGAACCCTTGAAGCCGCTTCGTCGACCTCGTAGAGCGTCAGGTCGGGACCGCCTGTAATCGACAGCAGCAAGCCACGCGCACCCTGCAACGAAACGTCATCCAGCAGCGGATTGGCGATTGCCTCTTCGGCCGCCGTAATCGCGCGGCGCTCGCCCGCCCCTTCGCCGGTTCCCATCATTGCCGAACCCATGTTCGCCATCACGGCACGAACGTCGGCAAAATCCAGATTGATCAGTCCCTCGCGAACGATCAGATCGACAATGCACGCGACCCCCGAATAAAGCACCTGATCGGCCAGAAGGAATGCCTCGGCAAATGTCGTCTTTTCGTTGGCAACGCGGAATAGATTTTGGTTGGGAATGACGATCAGCGTATCGACGTTATCGCGCAGCTCATTGATCCCGTCCTGGGCCATCCGCATCCGCCGGCTGCCTTCGAATTGAAACGGTTTCGTCACCACGCCAACGGTCAATATACCCAGATCGCGAGATGCCCGCGCGATCACCGATATGGCGCCCGTCCCCGTGCCGCCACCCATTCCCGCGGCCAGGAATACCATGTGCGATCCTGAAATCTGCGACCGGATCTCATCGATCGCTTCTTCAGCCGCCGCCGCCCCAATTTCCGGATTGGCCCCCGCACCCAGCCCTTCGGTCAGGTTCTCGCCAAGCTGGATGCGATGTTCGGCGCTGGAGACCTCAAGGGTCTGCGCATCGGTATTCGCAACCACGAATTCGACGCCCGTCAAACCAGCCGCAATCATGTTGTTGACCGCGTTGCAGCCCGCCCCACCGACTCCGATCACTGTAAGTCTTGGCTTCAGATCGGTTAACTGTGGCAGATCCAGCTTGATATTCATTGCGCCCCCGCATCGATTGACCGGCCATCCACCGGCAACTCACAAACGACTGCCTGAATACGCGTGCGGCCAGCGTTATGGAACAAACGCTGGCTGGCCATCTTCAGAAACTTTACGGACGCATCACAAACCCGACATCAACCAATTCCCAACCCGCCCCAGATAGCCCTGCGAGGCCTCGCCGCGCGATTCAACACGCATCGGCATCTGATCAGGCGAAAACGCGGAAGCTACCATACCGACTGCCGTTGAGAACGCCGCGCTGCGCAGGTTCTCAGCAAGCTCGAAGTCCGCCGACGGCCTGGCTACTCTGACGGATTTGCCAAGCCGGTTCGCCATGAACCCGGCAAGCCCCAGCAATTCCGAACCACCACCAGTCAATACGACCCGCGTTCCGGCGTATTCAACCACTCCGCTTCGCTCGAGTCTCTCAACGACAAGCGATGCGATCATCGCCGACCTGTGAGAGATGATCCCGGCCAGGTCGGCCTTATTCGAGTGATGCAACCCGCCTTCCTCATGCCCGGCCAGCGAATAGGAGAAAGTCTCATGCGAATCAGATTGCGCCGACACTAGTGTGCCATAAAGATTTTTGATTCGCTCGGCTTCTGCAAACGGAGTCTGCAAACTACGTGCGATATCGAAGGTGATGTGGTCCGAACCCACCGATATCACGTCGGCATGGACGAAACGGCCCTCTGAAAACATCGCAATCTTGACGGTTCCGCCCCCGATATCGATCGCAGCGACCCCTAGGCGCCGTTCTTCCTCGCTTGTTGCCGCCATGGCGCTCGAAAAAGGAGAGATCTCCAGCCCGGCGATCCTCAGGTGGCATTTTTCGATCAGCATCGAGAGATTCCGCAGCGGACCTTCGTCCGATGTCACCGCATGCAAATCCGCCGTCAGCCGGCGCGCCGCCATACCGCGCGGCTCCTTAGCACCAGACTGACCATCCAGCCGATATCCCAATTCATTCATGTGAACCAGATTGCGGCCCTCGCGAACCGCAAACGACCGCCCTGCGCGAAGACACCGCCCAATATCGGTCTCCGAGACGACCCCGGTCGCAATTTCAGCGTTCGCGGCAAATATCTGCGACTGCAGCCGCCCGCACGAAAACGCAACGTTGACCGCCGTCAGCGTATCGCCGACCATCCGCTCGGCGTGGCTGACGCATGATCGCACCGCCTGCTCGGCCTCATCCAGATCGGTAATCATTCCCGACTTCACACCAGAAGAACGAACGCACGAGGCACCAACGATAGTCGCCCCCAAAGCGGTCCGCTTATTGGGCTTGTCTGGCGCTACGATCAGGCAGCAGTTCTTCGACGAACCGATATCGAGGAACCCGACCAGATGGCCGGACCGCCTTGAATGATTGTCTCTACTCAACACTGCTCGACACCTCAAAAAACAATACTGCGCCGAAGCCCGGCGCTATGCTGGTCGTCCAATTCAATACAGGCCGACGGTAACGGTCAGCCAGCCGGATCAATCAGATCCGCAATCGTCTCAGGCCGCGAACTCGTCCGCCCCACTTCATTCGTTGCGCGCACGGCAATGCGGCCCTGCGCCCGCACGTCCACAATAGCGTTGCCGTTTTCCAGAATGCCTCGGAATGCCGGCCAGGCCGCAAGCCCAGCCAACGCACCCGCCTCGCCTTCAGCAGGCAGATGGATGACAATTCCGTTGCCCAGCTCGACGCTCCAGCGCCGCCTGCCGTATCGGCGTGCACGGCTGAATCGTTTCGCAATTTCCGGGTGCTGCCCGACGAGCCGCCAGAACGCCAGCGCTTTTTCGCCTGCCCCCGCACCGGCAAATCTCGGCAAATCCTTAGGTGCCCTTGCCTCATCGACACGCGCCAGAACCCGGCCTGCCGCATCGATCAACTGCAGCGCTTTGCCGTCATCCCACACAGCAAAAGTTTTTCGCTCCTTGACCAGGACTTCCAGTTGGTTGGGCCAGACCCGCCTGAACTGCACTTCAGCAATCCACGGCAAGGCTTCAAGCCGCGTGCGCGCGGCTTCGGTATTAAAACTGGCCACCGACTTGGCCTTATCAAGCTTCAGGGCTTCGAAGATGTCGGCAGCGAATGCAAATCTGTTCCCTTTGAGCGAAACCTGATCCAGGCCAAAGCCGGCAAAAACAAGTGCGTCTTCGATTTGCGGAACCATACCGGCAACCCGGCGCAGGCGTTGCGCATCTAGCGCCAGAAGCAATGTGAAAATCAGCGTCGCTGCAAAAAGCGCCAGTGTCACAGACAACGCCTTGCGCAGTGCCCAACGCAGCTTGCCCGTTGGCGAAGAAGAAGAAGAAGAAGAAGTCGGCTGCGAAGTCGATGGCGTGGTTTGGGACGTCGAGGCCTCCAACGTTGGGGAGGCGGAAAAGTGAGAAAGCTCAACCGAAGACGCTGGCGCTTGCTGCGCCCGCCGCGAGAAATCCGAACTTGAACCTACCTCTTGCAACTCGCATCCTCGACAATCCAGCGAACGAGTTCGCCGAACGTCCATCCAGCATGTTGGGCCAATTCAGGAACCAGTGAGGTCTCCGTCATGCCCGGCTGCGTGTTTACTTCAAGGCACACCAGTTCGCCGGTCCCACCTTCAGTATCGTCAAAACGGTAATCCGCTCTTGAGACACCTCGACAGCCCAGCGCGCGATGCGCCGCCAAAGTGTATTTCCCAATCATTTGGTTAATATCCGGTGAAAGATCGGCCGGAACCTGATGCCTGGAACCGCCTGGAGCGTATTTCGCTTCGAAATCGTAGAAATCGAGTCCTTCGGCCGGCAGGATCTCGGTGATCTGGGTGACGAAATCGCCGATAACGGCGCAGGTCAGTTCTCGTCCGGCAACATAGCGCTCGGCCATGACGATCTCATCGGCCGAACCGCCGTCGCTAACAACGGCCGCCGGCGCATCTCCGGAGCGCACGATCCGAACCCCAACGCTTGACCCTTCAGCCACCGGTTTGACGACATAAGGCGGGGTCATCGGGTGCGAAGCCGCCACTTCCCGCCGGCTCACCAGAACAGCGTCAGCCACAGGAACACCGGCAAGCTTCAAAACGTCCTTGGCACGCTCCTTGTGCATGGCAAGCGCTGAGGCCAAAACGCCCGAATGGGTGTAGGGAATTTCCAGGCATTCCAATATGCCCTGCAAACATCCATCCTCACCGAACTCTCCATGTAGCGCATTGAAGCAGGCATCCGGCTTCAAATCGGCCAGTTTGGTCGCGATATTTCGATCGACATCGATGCGCGTCACCACATACCCCTCGCCTTCGAGAGCACCAGCGACTGCCTCGCCTGATCGCAACGAGACGTCCCGCTCCGCCGACCAGCCCCCATAGCAAACGGCAATGTTGGTCTTGGTGCGCGGTGGTGCTGGAGCGATCATCAGATCATCCTCGACGTTTCAGGGTAGAACTTCGGCGGAAGAGAACTCGCGCCGCAACGATGGCCGGCCACGGCCTACTCCACATCGCCAACCGCGTCGGCATCAAGCGCCAGCGCTTCCCCCACGGGGCGGCCTTCAAGCGGTTCGCCCAGCCTGACAATTTCCCACTTCAGGGTAATACCCGAGTTCGCCTTCACCCGCGCCCTGACGGTTTCTCCGAGCCGTTCGAGGTCTTCGCCCGTCGCATCCTCAACGTTGATCAGGAAGTTGCAGTGCTTTTCTGAAACCTGCGCACCGCCAACCTTGAAGCCTCGGCAACCGGCCGCATCGACCAGCTTCCAGGAACTGTTCTCAGGCGGGTTCTTGAAAGTCGACCCCCCCGTGCGCTCACGGATCGGCTGGTGCTCCTCGCGGTAGTCGGCAACTTCTTCCATCTGCTTTTGGATGTCAGCAACATCGCCCGGCTCACCCTTGAAGGTCGCGGACGTGAAAATATAGTCCTTCGGAATGCCGCAATGACGATAGGCAAAACCCATGTCAGCAAGCGACAGTTCGTGAATGTTACCCTGCCGGTCGACCGCACGCGCGCTTTCCAGGACATCCTTGGTCTCGCCGCCGTGTGCCCCCGCATTCATGCGCAGCGCACCACCAACTGACCCCGGAATGCCGCGATAAAAATGCAGGCCCGCGATTCCCGCTTCGCCCGCCGCCCGAGCCAGCTTGACGTCTGGCACCGCTGTTCCCACCCGGATGCGGCTGTCTCCCAAAACCTCGATCTGCCCGAACCCGCGCCCCAGCCGGATGACGACGCCTGCCACACCGCCATCGCGCACCAGCAGGTTCGACCCCAGCCCCAGCACGAACACCGGCATCTCAGATGGAATGTTCTTCAAGAAGTAGGCAAGGTCAGCCTCATCTGCCGGGGTAAACAGCACCTGTGCCGGCCCACCGACCCTGAACCACGTAATGCCCGACAGGTCGGCATTGGCCTTCAGGCGCCCTCGCAAATCGGGCAGCAGTGCTGCCAGATCCTCGGTCAGATCGACAAAGCTCACCGGCGTCACTCCCCCGCCATCCGCCGTTCTTCATTCAACCACAACGGCAGGGCGTTGGCCCATTCGGTCGAGGTGCCCGCCCCCAGGCAGATGACAGCGTCGCCCGATTGCCCGTAGCGCTGAACCAGGCCGGTCAGTTCCCTCGGGTCCTCGATCGCCAACACCGAGCGGTGGCCTGCTGCACGGATCCCCTCGGCAATCGAACGCTGATCGACCCCCTCAAGCGGAGCTTCACCCGCCGTATAAAGTGGCGCAACGATGACGCTGTCGGCGCTGCCAAAGCAACCGCAGAACTCCGGGAACAGGCTCTTGATCCGCGAATAGCGATGCGGTTCGAACACAGCGACAACCCGGCCCTGGGCGCCCGCACGCGCCGCCTCCAGAACCGAGGCAATTTCGACGGGGTGGTGCGCATAGTCGTCATATATTGAGATGCCGTTCCACTCGCCGGTCAACTGGAAGCGCCGCTTTACGCCTGAGAAGCTTTCCAGCGCCGCGCGAATGGCATCGTCGCTAACTCCGATACGCAGCGCGACACCGATAGAAGCCAGCGCATTGAGCGCGTTGTGACGACCTGGAGCAGCAAACCTCAAGCCCTCGATCCGGCGCATCGCGCCACCCGCAATATGCTCCGCCAATTCGACATCCATCACCGAGACATGCCCATCGGCCCGCAAGTTCACCAGCCGGATGTCCGCATCTTCGCTCTCCCCGTAGGTGAAAAGGCTCCGCCCATCGCGCTTCAGGTCGAGCTTTGCAACCATGTCGGCAACGACCGGGTGATCGATACAGGCAATCAACAACCCATAAAACGGAATGTTGCGCATGAAGGTTTCATAAGCAGCATTCATGACTTCAACGCTGCCGAAGAAATCAAGATGCTCAGGGTCGGCATTGGTGACGATACCGATCTGGGTGGGCAGGCGCACAAACGTACCATCCGACTCATCGGCTTCAACAACCATCCATGGTCCAGCCCCAAGGCGCGCATTGGTCCCCCAGTCCTGGATGATGCCACCCGCAATCACCGTTGGATCGACACCAGCCGACGTCAGGATGTGCGCGATCAACGATGTCGTCGATGTCTTGCCGTGCGTGCCTGTAACCGAAATTGACGAATAAAGCCGCATCAATTCAGCCAGCATTTCTGCCCGCCGAATAATCGGCAACCCACGCTTGCGGGCTTCTTCCAGCTCCGGATTACCGTCCTTCACCGCGCTCGAAATTACGACCTGCCTGGCCCCCACCAGATTGACCGCATCGTGCCCGACGAAAACGCGCACGCCCTTGGCCCGCAATCGCTTGACGTTGGCTGAATCCCGCTGGTCGCTGCCCTGGACCGAATATCCCTTGTCGATCAGGATCTCGGCGATGGCGCTCATGCCGATGCCGCCAATCCCGATGATGTGAAAGGTCCCGATCTGGGTGGGCATTTCCATGAGCGTCTATCCCTCGAAGTAATTCGCCGCTGTCAAAAGCTGAGCGAACGGAAATTGAATTCAAGCCGGTCGGCCGCACGCACAACCTGCCGTGGGCGCACTGCCTCGCACCAAACCCACCTTAACCACCCGGTTTAGCGCGGCGCACCCGCCAACTCACCCACCAGATCGGCCAATCGACTGACCGCGTCCGGCTTCCCCTGGGCCTTGGCAGCATTGGCGGCTTCTAACAGCGCCATCGGCTCGCTAATAAGGCGCTGCAGTTCACCTGCAAGCCGTTCAGCATCCAGATCTTTCTGCTCGATACACCAAGCGCCCCCCGATTCGGCAAGCCTGGAGGCATTCTGAAGCTGATCATTATCCAGTGCATGTGGCAGCGGAACCAGGATTGACGGTCGCCCCATCACCGTCAACTCCGCAATGGTCGACGCCCCTGCCCGACCGATCACAAGTTGCGAATTTGCCATGATTTCAGGCAGATTGGCAAAGAAAGGTGCGACTTCTGCGTTGATTCCGCTGGCTGAATACGCCTGCCGAACCCGCTCCACGTCCTCTTCGCGCGCCTGCTGCACGATCCCCAGCCGCCCGCGCAAGGCATCTGGCAACTTCGCAATCGCCGGCGGGACCGTATCGGAGAAATACCGCGCCCCCTGCGAGCCACCAAAGATCAAGAGCTGCAACGGCTCTGATGCTTCCGGCGCCCAGTAGGGCCTCGAGGCGTGCTCGATCACCACATCGCGTACAGGATTGCCGGTAAAGTGCGCCTTCTCCCGCAAAGCCCCGTCGAGAAACTTGACTTGTTCAAAGCTTGTCGCAATGGCATCGACACGACCGGCCAGCATCTTGTTGGCCCGCCCCAGAACTGCGTTTTGCTCGTGCAGCGCGGTCTTGATCCCCCGCAGCTTGGCAGCCAGGAGCGGCGGAAAGGTCGGGTAGCCGCCAAATCCCAATACCACCGAAGGACGGATTTCACCCATCAGGCTGACGGCGGCCGCAACCCCGCGTGACAACTCCCAAACGGTCTTGGCAACTGCGGTCGGCGACTTTCCCGTCAACGTCGCCGAAGGGATTTGATGGACTTTGCGCGCCGGAAACCCGGTTCCATAGCGATCGCCGCGCATATCGGTTGCCAGATCGACGATAAAACCTCGCCGCCCCAGCTCTTCGGCCAGCGCGAATGCGGGAAACAGATGCCCGCCGGTCCCCCCGGCGGCCAACAGCACACAAGGCGAATTGTCGTTATGCACTACCTGGGTCTCCCATACGCAGCGCGCTCGTCCATTGCCCGAGGCATGGCGCTTGCGAATTCGGTCAGTTCGTAGCTGGCAGGATCGGCCCGCCGGCGGGTTAGCGCCAACAACATGCCCAGCGCCACCGAAATGGCAAGTATCGAAGAACCACCCACCGAAATGAACGGCAGCGTCATGCCCGTCGCCGGTAGCAACCCGACATTGACGCCCATATTTACCAGCGCCTGCGTACCGAACATGATCGCCAGTCCCTGGATCGCGAGTCTGTTTGCCGGTCTTGGCTCGCGTACCGCCGACACCAGGGCCTTGATCACGATGAAGCCAAACAGCCCGGCCAGCCCAACACAGGCCACGGCTCCATATTCCTCGGCCACGACGGAAAAGATGAAATCGGTATGAGCATCGGGAAAGTTGGTCTTGATCGTACCTTCACCCGGCCCCCGCCCAAAAAAGCCGCCTTGCGAAAACGACTCCATGGCGCGCGCGACTTGCGAATTGGCCTCGTGCGACGCGTGAATGAACCGGTCGATCCGCCCCTGGACATGCGGAAACGTCAGGTAAGCCCCCACCACGCCGGCAATACCAAGCCCGCCAAGGACGCCAGCCCCCATCAGCGGCAATCCCGCCAACAGGTACATGACGCCCCCTATTAGCAGCATCAGCACGGTTTGCCCGACATCGGGCTGCATCACCAATAAGCCGCCCAGCACACAGCCCAACAGCACTGCAATCGGCAGCGCCGGCATATCAGGCCGCCGCCGGGCTTCCCCAAACAGCCACGCCAGGATTACTACAAACGCCGGCTTGGCAAATTCAGAAGGCTGGACCGAAAACCCTCCAACCGACAGCCACCGCCGCGCCCCGTTGATCACCTGGCTATCGACCAGCACCCAGACCAGCGCCGCCAACGTGCCAACCAGCAAAATGGCTGCAAACCTGCGCACCAGCGACGGCGTCAAAAACGACAGCGCAATCATCACGCAAAATCCTGCAGCCGTGAAAACCAGATGCCGCTCAAAGAAAAAGAACGTTGCAAAGCCTTTTTTCACCGCCACCGCTGGGCTCGCTGCCAGCGATAAAATCAGTCCCGACAGCATCAAAATCGCTATCGCCACGATCAAAACGTGGTCAACCGTGAACCACCATTCCGACAACCTACTTCGATCGGCGCGCGAGACCCGCATCAGTTGGCCTCCCCGGATGTGGCACCCGAAAGCGCCGTGACAGCATCGCGAAACGCATCGCCGCGCACTTCAAAGTTGGCAAACTGATCAAACGAGGCGCACGCCGGAGAAAACAGAACCACTGGCTCGGCGGCCGACGATACCCTTGCCGCCGCAGCCGCACGCGCTACCGCCACGTCCAGGGTGTCGCAGCGCTCAAAGTCAACGGTCCCTTCTAGCGTCCGCGCAAAATCGTCTTCGCTCTCGCCAATCAGGTAGGCTTTCTCGATACGTGGAAACAGCGGCTTAAGCGCCTCGATGCCGCCAGCCTTCGCCCGCCCACCGGCGATCCAATGGATGCCGCCATCAAATGTGGCAAGCGCCTTTTCGGCAGCTTCTGCGTTTGTCGCCTTGGAATCGTTGATGAACAATACGTGTTCGACACGCCCAACTTCTTCCATCCGGTGAGGAAGGCCGGGGAAACTGGCCAAAGCCTCGTTCAGCTCCGGCCCGTCAAGCAATTCCAAATTGCGGCGAGGCACCGAACTCACCTTTTTTAAAAAGACTTCGGGATCCGAATGGATCAAAGCACTTTTCTGCTTCATTTCATTCAGGTCGATCTGTTTTCCGAGGCACACTATCGCAGCGACCGAGATCAAGGCATTTTGGACGTTGTGAACACCACGCAAAGACCCAATGCCATCAACGTCGGCGAGCAATCGCTCTCGGCCTCGCGTTTTTTGCCAATGGTTCTCAATGTCCCGGTCTACATGATAGAGTCGTGTGCCACGGGCTTCGTAACCCAACCGCACTTCTCTGCTACTTGAGGCCGCAGCCAACCTTTGCGGAACATCGAAAGGTAGGATTGGCCGATACCAACCTTCGCGGACCGTTCTTTCTCTTCGCATCTTTTGATCATTCGAATGCATTTGGGCTTTTTGCAGCTCAAAAATTGCATCACACAATCTATCGTCGACACAGACGACGGCATATTGGCTACCCTCTATCAACCGCGCCTTGACCGCCGCGTAATGCTCCAGCGTCCCGTGCCGGTCTATATGATCAGGTGTAATGTTGAGCAGTACACCCACGGACGGCTTCAACGTCGGCGTCAGGTCAATCTGATAGGAACTCATTTCCACGACGTGAACGCGGTCCGGTGAAGGCGCATCCAGCGTCAGGATCGCCCGCCCGATATTGCCGCCCATCTGTACGTCGAAACCCAGATGGCCAAGAAGATGCGCAATCAACGCCGTCGTGGTGGATTTCCCGTTGGTGCCGGTGATCGCAACAAAGGGAGAATCGGGGCAAAGCGCTTCGCGCTCACGGGCAAAAATCTCAATGTCGCCGATAATTTCAACGTTGTGCGCGTTGGCCAGCTTGACCGTCCAGTGAGGCTCAGGGTGCGTCAGCGGAACGCCTGGGGCCAGCACCAGCGCATCAAACCCGGACCAATCGGCCCCGTTCAGGTCAGCCACAGCCAAACCTTCAGCCGCAGCCCGCTCGCGCCCAGCTTCCCCATCATCCCAGCAAACGACGTCGGCCCCGCCAGCCACCAACGACTGCGCTGCAACAATGCCCGAGCCGCCAAGCCCGAACACCGCAACCCGTTTTCCCTCGAAAGTCGTCGCGCGAATCATCTCGGCAGTTTACCGCAATTCTCTGGAACTCGCCCCGGTCTCATCAACACGGTATTGGTGGAGTTCGGGACGGAATGTTTTTCAAACCCGCGGGCATTCGCCAATTGAGGCGATCTACTCCGAAGGATCGTCCGGAATCGACTGTTCGTATTCCACCTGTCCGGGAGCAAGCGCGACCCGCGTCTTATGACGCGCGCCCGCGCAGGTGCCCGGCGGACTTCCGCCGGATCAGCACCGTGAGCGCAAGTGCCTCACCGCAGCTTCAATGTCGCCAATCCGATCAGCGCCAGCACGACCGAAATGATCCAGAAGCGCACCACCACGGTGGATTCCTGCCACCCTTTTTGCTCAAAATGATGATGCAGCGGCGCCATTCGAAACACCCGTTTTCCGGTCAACTTGAATGACGCCACCTGTATGATCACCGATAGCGTCTCCAAAACGAACAGCCCACCGACAATCGCCAGCACGATCTCGTGCTTGGTCGCTACCGCAATCGCCCCCAGTCCTCCGCCCAGCGCCAACGAACCGGTATCGCCCATGAAGATCATTGCAGGCGGCGCGTTGAACCATAAAAAGCCCAGGCCCGCCCCGATCAGCGCCCCGCAGACCACCGCCAGTTCGCCCGTCCCCTCGATGAAGTGGATTTGCAGGTAGTTGGCGAATTTGAAGTTGCCAGAAAGATAGGCAATCAGCCCGAACGTTGCCGCCGCGATCATGACCGGCACAATCGCCAGCCCATCGAGCCCATCGGTCAGGTTCACCGCATTGCCCGCGCCAACGATGACGAGAACCCCCAGCAGCACGAAGAATGGCCCGAAATCGATAAGCAAGTTCTTGAAGAAGGGAATTGCCAGCGAGGAACCGAATTCAGGCTTGGCCAACAACATGATGCAATAGGTGGCCATTCCCGCAACCACCAGTTCGGCCGCCAGCCGGAACCGTCCGGAAAATCCTGACGCGGTCTGCTTTGTCACCTTCAGATAGTCGTCATAAAAGCCGATCAATCCGAACGTCAGCGTCACGCCCAGAACGATCCAGACGTACATGTTCTGCAGGTTTGCCCACAACAGCGTCGAAACCAGCACGCTGGAAAGGATCATCAACCCTCCCATCGTCGGCGTTCCGCGCTTTGCCAGATGGCTCTGCGGCCCATCGCTTCGGATCGGCTGCCCCTTGCCCTGGCGCACCCGCAAGGAATCGATAATTCCAGGCCCGAACAGCATGACGAAGATCAGCGCTGTGAATATCGCGCCGCCTGTCCGAAACGTGATATATCGAAAGACATTGAGAGGACCGATCTGATCGGAGAAATTCACAAGTTCATAAAGCATTCCGGTCCCTCATAGACTGCTCATCGCCCCCCGGCGCCGTCGTCATCATTCAGGGCGTCATCAGTGAGCCGCCGACGCGACGATTGAATCACGCACCAACTGGTTATCGCCCACCATCCCGATGAGCAAGTAAGAAGCGTGAATTATGCCATGATCAGCATGCGAACTGACGCCGCACCACCTCTGCCAACTGCCAGGCCTTCGCGCCGTTCGAGCCTTTGACCATAACGACATCGCCGGGCTGAATGGCGGCAATAAGGTCACCTTCAATGTCTGCTGGAATTGTACCCTTAGCCCCCTGCTGCCCAGGTTCAAGCGCATCAAACAACTGTGCCATGTGTTCGCCGACGGTAAAAACCCGGACATTCCGGCACGCTTCGATCTCAGATTTCAGCCCCAGATGCAGCCGGGCGGAGTGTTCACCCAGCTCCAGCATGTCCCCCAAAACCAGCACAAGCCTCTTGAAGTCGCCCCCAACAGCCTCCCGTGCCGTCTCGATCGCAGCCGCCATCGAACCGGGATTGGCGTTGTAGCTTTCATCAATCAGGAGAAACTGCCCCCCCGAAGCATTGAGACCCGAAACGTTGAGCAGATGGCGTGCCCCCCGCCCCTCCGGCGCGATCAAGTCGCTAAACCCTTCGGCGGCCTTGGCGACATTCCCCCTCGCTTCCCGCACCGCCAGTAGGGCGCCGGCTGCGTTCATGGCAATGTGGTGGCCTGGAACCGGCAGGGGGCAATCAACCATTTCGCCTCCCCCAAAGCCGACACTCACCTGCTGCCGCCCCAATTGATCACCCGCCGTGAAACCTTTGATGGATGGCCGCGCATCGCAGTCCTCGCCACAACCGAACGCCGCAACGCTTCCCCCGGCCGCTTCCGCGCCCCTGCGCAGGATATCGGCATGGGCACTATCGGCGTTGTAGATCGCCACACCACCCGCTACGAGACCCTTGAAGATCTCTGCCTTTTCCTCTGCAATCTCTTTTGTCGAAGCAAAATGCCCCAAGTGCGCCGCCAGAACATTCATCACCAGCGCCACATGAGGCCGCACCATCTTGGCAAGCGGCGCAATTTCGCCGGCATGATTCATGCCGATCTCGAATACACCAAACATCGTCTCGCGGGGCATCCGCGACAACGTCAACGGCACACCCAGATGATTGTTGAACGACTTGTCGGCAGCATGCGTTGCTCCCAGCCTGGATAAACCGGCTTTCAGCATTTCCTTTGTCGTCGTCTTGCCCGCACTGCCCGTGACAGCAATGACCCTGGCCTCCTTCGGCAACCTTTGCCGCGCCGCCCCACCGATTCGTTCTAGCGCCCGCAGCGTATCCTCGACCCGCAACAACGCCCCGTCGCCAAACTGGCGCTCATAATCCCGGCAAACCAGAGCCGCCCCCGCCCCGGCCTTGAAGGCACCCGAAACGAACTCGTGCCCATCGCGCTTATCCTTCAGCGCAACAAACAGATCGCCTGGCGCCACCGAGCGGCTGTCAATCGAAACTCCGTCAACGGCACTCTCCGGCCGCCCATCGGCCTCGCCGCCGGCTGCGGCCACCAACTCATCCCACTGCCACAACGCTTCAGCCATTGTTATTCGCCCCAGCAATTGCAACCCGCGCCACCTCGTGATCGCTGAACTCCAGCACTTCAGTCCCGACGATCTGTCCGGTCTCGTGCCCCTTGCCCGCAATCAAGACGACGTCGCCGGCCTGTGCTTCGCCAACCGCCCAAGTGATCGCCTCGCGTCGGTCGCCGATTTCTCGTGCCTGCGGGCAACCCCTCATAATCTCCGCCCGGATCGAGGCCGGGTTTTCGCTGCGTGGGTTGTCGTCCGTCACGACAACGACATCAGCATCCCTTGCCGCCAGTCCGCCCATGATTTCCCGCTTGCCCTTGTCGCGGTCCCCTCCGCAACCAAACACGCAGATCAGCTTGCCAGACACGAACGAACGCACGCCCTGTAGCGCCGCCGTCAAGGCTTCGGGCTTGTGTGCATAGTCGACGACAACCAGCCCACCGCGCGCTTCGCCAACGATGTCCAATCGGCCGGGAACACCTTTCAATCCCTCAAGCGCGGCAATAGCCCGCCCGGGCTCAACCCCGGCAGCAATCGCAAGCCCTGCGGCAACAAGCGCATTCTCAACCTGGTAGTCCCCGATCAACGGCAGCCTCACCTGATGGTCGGTGCCGCCAGCTTTAATCGTCAGCAGTTGCACAAACCCATCCCGCCGCACGCCCTCCAGCCTCAGATCCTCACCCGCCCTACCAACGCTAAAGACGTTCAGGCCACGGTCTCGCGCAATCTGAGAAACCTCGGCCGACGAAACCCCGTCCGCATTGATCACCGCTGTTTGCCCCGGCTGCAACAGCTCTTCGAACAACCGCATCTTGGCGGCCAGATACGCTCCAACGTCGGGGTGATAATCCAGGTGGTCGCGCCCCAGATTCGTAAACGCCGCCGCTGTCAGATTCGCGCCGTCGAGGCGATGCTGGTCGAGCCCATGCGATGACGCTTCGAACGCAACATGCGTGACGCCTTCGCCCTCCAACTCCGCCAGCGAATGATGCAGCGATACCGGGTCTGGCGTCGTCAGCGATCCATAACGCCCGCCATCCGGCTTGACGATACCAATCGTCCCCACCGAAGCCGCCAGCAAACCATTCGCCGCCAATATCTGGCGCGTGAATTCAACTACCGAAGTCTTTCCGCTGGTCCCCGTCACAGCGACCGCTGTTGCCGGCTGCCGGCGATAAAATCGTGCCGCCATCAGGGCCAGGTCGCGCCTTGGATTGTTGCTGCGAAGGACCACCACATCCGGCCCCAGTTCGGGCAATTGCGCGTCTTGAGACACCAGCACCGAAACCGCCCCCGCCGCGACAGCACCGGTAACGAAGCGAACCCCGTCGACCTTAACGCCCGGCAATGCTGCGAAAATAAAGCCGGGCTGCACTTTGCGGCTATCTGCCGTCAGTCCGGCGATCTCGATTTGCTCCCAAGATGGGCTCGAAGCCTCAAGGCGCAGACCGCACGGTTCGATAATCTGGGTAAGCTTCATGTATGCCCTGACGATGTGCTGAAATAGGCGGCTGCCAAGGTCGGCCCCGCCGCTTGTTGATGGCATGCAAGCTGTTTATTGCGCCCGAACCGCACCGTCAAACAACCTCACCGACCCGACGCCGTGATCAGGCGCCTGGACCAAGTGCCTGGACCAAGTGCACCAACATCCCCCACACAAATTCGCATAGCCGCACAACTATTCTTCGCGACCGCCAACCCGATACCCCAGTAGCGGTGCAACCCTCGCAATCACTCTTGCCGTCGTGGGGGCCGCATTCCACCCCGCCGTAATCGCCCCTCGCGTTTCCTTCACGCCCTTGGGCTCAAACAGGCTGACAAGCGTCAGGTAGCGCGGCTCCTGCATCGGAAACGCGCCGACAAAAGACGCTATCACAGCCTTTTCCTCATAACCGTCCGCGCCTGGAATTTCCGCTGTTCCCGTCTTGCCGCCAACCTCCAGCCCCGGTACGTCCGCCCTTGACCCGGTTCCCCTGCCGCTTGCCACGTTCTCCCGCATCAACCGGCGGATCGCTCCGCTCGTCTCGGGCGAGATCACCCGGGCGCGTTTTGGCGGCTTGCCCTCACTCTTTCGCAAAAACGTCGGCTTGATGCGATAGCCCCCATTGACCAGCGTCGCAGCCGCAGCAGCAAACTGCATCGGCGCCACCGCCAGCCCGTGACCGTAAGCAACCGTTACCGTTTCCAACTCGCCCCAACGCTCCGGCAGGCGAGGCTGGGCCACGAACCCGGCTTCCGTTTCAAGAGCCGAAGTCAACCCAAGTTGCTCCAGGAATTGTCGCTGCCGCTCAGCCCCTTCACCCAGCGCCAGTATCCCCGAACCGACGTTCGATGACTTCAAGAACACATCTTCCACCGACAAGAAACGCCCCGAAAAGTGGTGATCCTTGATCTGATAGCGCCCGAATCTGAGCGGCTGGCTGACATCGATCTCAGTACCGGTATGCACCTTGCCGCCTTCCAGCGCCATCGCCGTCGTAAACATCTTGAATACGGACCCCAGTTCAAAGGTCCCGTTCATCAGACGATCGATGCGCGCCTCATCGGCCCGCTGGGAAACGTTATGCGGGTCGATGCCCGGCAGCGAGGCGGCGGCAACAATTTCACCTGTGTGAACATCCATCACCAGCCCCAGCGCCGCCTTCGCCGAGTACCGCTTCATGGCTTCGCTGAGTTCTTCTTCCAGGCCATACTGCACCGCGACATCAAGCGACAATCGCACAGCCGGCCGCGCCGACAGCGAGGCCCCGTGAACCCGGTCAACGTTTTGGCGCTCGTCCAGATAAAGTTCCAGACCCGACAATCCCTTGTTGTCGACATCGACCGAACCCAGGATATGCCCAGCCGTGCGCCCAAGCGGATAGGCCCGGCGCAACTCCTTTCGGAAAGACAACGCCGGCAATCCCAGTTCATGGATCTGTTGTGCCTGCCAGGTCGACAGACCCCGCCGGACCCAGACAAATCGCTTCGCTTTATCGCTAAGATTTTTCCGGATCTTCTCCTGGTCGACACCCGGCAGAACGGTACTCAGCTTTTCAGCCACTTCATCGCGATCGAGGACAACCGAGGGATCGGCAAACAGTGACTGCATGACCAGGTCGCCGGCCATCAACCGCCCGTTGCGATCGACGATCTCCGGCCGGGAAAACGACGTCGCAATCGGAGCCGACATCGAGACCCGCAAATCAGCGCCGCCATTGGCCGCCAGTCGCATAAGCTGAATTCCAACCGACAGAAACCCCAATGCCATACAGCCGATCGCCACCAGCGCTCTGACCCTCACGGCACGCTTTTCCCCGCGCGCCACGTCATCAGCCCGCTCAGCTCGCGTCGTTTGAAAACCGCCGGCAGCCTCTTGCCTCAGCGCATCGGCTGCCAGCCCCGGCGTGATGATGACACCGTTCGACATGCTTTCACGCTCACTTCATCGATTGCGGTTTGAGCGGATCAGGCTCGGAATAACCGGCAAACTGCCCGCGCTTTGCCGGCACCAGTCCCAGTTCGCGGGCATATTTCGCAATCCGCTCCGGCCGCGCCAAATGCGCCCGCTCCGCCTTCAGAATGGAAATATCGTGCTGCGCCTTCTCGATTGCGCGCACCTTGCGCTTCACGTCCTCGGCGATAGCACGCGTTTCGTAGTTGACGGCGTAAAGCGTAAACGCGCTGCCAAGCGTTGCGATGACGGCAAGGGTCAACAAAATTCGCAATTCAACGCCCCTCTTTAGACCTTCAATAGCGGCAAGCCCAGATCTCCGGCATCAACCGGCCACGCCTCAGCATCCGTTCTGACACCGAACCGCAGCCGTGCAGACCTGGCACGCGGGTTAGCTTCCAATTCAGCTTTAGAAGACGTTAACGAGCGAGAGTTAATGATTTGGAAACTTGGCGGGTGTTCGGGCTCCGGTGGCTGAGGCATGTGCCTCGAAACGCCCTGGGTCTTGCCGCTGCGGCTGGCGAAATAGCGCTTGACGATCCGGTCTTCGAGCGAGTGGAACGTGACAACGACAAGCCGCCCGCCCGGCTTCAACACCCGTTCAGCCCCCGCCAGCCCCTTAACAAGTTGCCCCAGCTCATCATTGACGTAGAGCCTTAGCGCCTGAAACGTCCGGGTTGCCGGATGCTTCCCCGGCGGCCCGCGGCCCAGCACTTTCTGAACCAGTTCCGCCAACTCCAAAGTTCGTGAAAACGGCTTCTCTTCACGCCGTGCAACAATGGCCTTCGCAATCGCCCGCGACCGCCGCTCATCGCCCAACCGATAAATAATGTTGGCGATGTCTTCTTCGTCGTATGTGTTCACGACGTCCGCTGCGCTTTTTTGTTGGCCAGCATTCGGTAAACCGATGTTGGACCCGCTACCTACCCCCGTTGTCTCCTCGTCATCCGCATTGGCTTTGTGAGGCTCCACACCAGCCTGCTGAGTGTGGACCAAGTCAGAAGGCTCCACACCGGCTTGTAGCTCAACACGCGCTTGCGCAGTGTTGACAGAAGTTTTGTGGACCAAATCAGAACTCTCCACACCGGCTTGCGGCTCAACACGCGCTTGCGCTGTGTTGACAGAAGTTTTGTGGACCAAGTCAGAAGGCTCCACACCGGCTTGCAGCTCAACACGCGCTTGCGCTGTGTTGACAGAAGTTTTGTGGACCAAGTCAGAACTCTCCGCACCAGCCTGCTGAGTGTCGAGTAAACCAACACTTCCCATCCGCATATCAAGCGGACCGTCGGCCTGAAACGAAAACCCGCGCTCGGGCGTATCGAGCTGCATCGAGGAAACGCCAAGATCAAATACGACACCGTCGAAGCGTGTTGCGCCAACATTCGGTAAACCGATGTTGGGAGCCTCTTGTTGGCCAACATTCGGTAAACCGATGTTGGGCGGGTTGCCTTCCGCCGTTTCGTCGACTTCAGCCATGTCGAGAAGATCACCGAACGGCGCTTGCAACAATTGAAGGCGGTCACCGAATTCAGCCAACATCGGTGCAGCAGCCGCCACCGCCGTCGGGTCCCGGTCGAATGCCGTCACCTTACAGTCGGCAGCCTCCAGGATCGCACGCGCGTATCCGCCCGCCCCGAATGTCGCGTCAATGTAGGTTTCGCCGGCCTTTGGCTTCAGCGCCTCCAGCACTGTCGCGAGAAGCACGGGAATGTGCCGGCCGCTCTGCGCGCTTGTCCGTACCCCCGCTTTGGGTCTGCGCCGCGGCATAATTCCCGTACTCCTTCGCCCCCGCTGCAAACGGTTTATCCGCCCGATCCTTTGGCACTTTCTGGCCGGAAGAGTTTGCGATGGTCGCGCACTTTTTCGCGCGCGATCCGCCGG
This sequence comes from Alphaproteobacteria bacterium, assembly GCA_022600345.1. Classification (GTDB taxonomy): domain Bacteria; phylum Pseudomonadota; class Alphaproteobacteria; order Rhizobiales; family Hyphomicrobiaceae; genus Filomicrobium. The sequence continues at coordinate 60,297 of JAHZKP010000030.1, forward strand.
CGTTCCTCGAACTGTCCCGGCTCCCAGATTTGAAACTTGTCTCCAAGGCCGACAAATGCAACCCGGTTTTGAAGACCGGCGTGCTCGCGTAGGCCTTCAGGAAGGACGATGCGCCCGTCCCCATCGATGGAGAGGACGTGGACATCGCCGTAGAGCGCAACCGAGAGCTCGTCGCGCTCATCCGACATTGGCGCCAGCGAATTGAGCAAAGCGTCGATCTTGAGCGCAAGCCTTTCGCCGCCGCCATCGAGCGCTGGAGCATCGAGCGAAGGGTAGCAGTAGATGCCGCCCGCGTAACCGTCGCGCTCGAGAACGGCGCGGAAAGACGCCGGGACTGAGACGCGGCCCTTGGCGTCAATCTTGTTCGTGAAAGTCGAGACAAAACGGTCCATCCCTTTTCAGTTGACCTCACACCTCGACGCAAAACTTTTTTGACTCGCTCAACATGGGCTTGCCCAATGTTGGCAAACCCAAGAGCCGCCCAACATGGGCCTGCCCAATGTTGGCGCACTGAAAACCGGGACCGTGGCAGTCGCACTGACTTGGCCCTCTCTCAAGACAGGCGCCACGCCACGGCCCCTTTGCCCGAGTGCGGACGGGCAAATATGGAATCTCATGGAATTTCATGGGAGTCAATGGTTTCTCAATGATTCCAATGGGGTCAACACGGGTTTCCACAGGTGATTTAGCCCGAGCGCGCTCTGTGAGGATGGCGGCGGTGGGGGGAGCGACGTTATCGGCCGCGAAGCGGAGCAGCGGCCGCCCTACTGCCGGCCAACAATGCAATCAATCGAGCGGCGGCGGAGTTGGCTGCAAGTGGCTCGGGCGGCTCGTTTATCGAAGCCGCCAAAGCCTCGCATCCCCGCAACGTCATGGCCGAGCAGTCGGCCATCCACGCAAGTTGCTGTAAGGGCAGACGTTTTTGTGCTTGCGGAGGTGGAAAGAATTGCCGGAGCGGGTGGCGTCAAGGAGGACTGGCAGCAGTTCCTTGATGCTTGCATGGATCCCGTTCTTCAACGGGATGACGGAGGTGGGGGAGGTGATTTTGGGTGGCGCTTCGCGGCAGCAGTCACCGCTCAGCGGCGACAATTGCAGTCCGGAGCAAACCGCCCAACACGACTTTGGAACGTCAACACAAGCTCGCGCAGTGTTGAGCCTAGCCCGCCCCCCCCCTGTGAGAAAGGCGGGCTAGGAAGTGTGGACCCCAAAAAGACTCTCCCTCCCCACATCCCAAAACAACGCACACGTTGACGCCGCAGTAACCATTGCCGGGTTACACCTCAAGTCTGAGTGTTCCGGGTTCGAAACACTTGAAGTGTTTGTTGCGAATTTGCGTTGTGTGGAGTTGCGGATGGTTATCCCGCTTTCCAAGTCTTACCGGTGCGCCCAGTGGCTTGGTATCCTTTTCGTCGCCATGGTGGTGCTGGCCTTGAGCCCGGCACGCCTGATGGCGGCTCCCTCAAATATGAGCGCCTACCATGTTGCCCTTCAGGCCCCTGGCCAAGGCACGGTGCGCCTTTACGCCGAAGAGCACGGTCACGGCCGGCCTGTGTTGCTGCTGCATGGGCTGGGCGCATCGACGTTCACCTGGCGAAACATGATCCCAAAGCTTGCCCGTCGCCACCGCGTCATCGCGCTCGACCTGAAAGGCTTCGGGCGCTCGGAGAAACCTTTCACGCAAGCCTACAGCCCTTACGATCACGCCAACTTGGTGCTCGCCTTCATCCGCAAGCGCAAGCTTCGCAACCTGACCATCATCGGCCACTCCTATGGCGGCGCAATCGCCTTGTTCGCGACCCTGCGCCTCAATAAGACAAGCCCCGGCCGGGTCCGCGACCTTGTCCTCATGAACGCCCCCGCCTACCGGCAGCCCAAATCGACCATGGTCGATTTCATGAACGTGCCGGTGCTGCCCTATGCCGCCCTGATGCTCATGCCGCCCGAACTGACGACATGGTTGTCGCTTGACAAGGTTCAGGCAGAAAAACTGAGCTATGAAGAAGTCCGCGGCTATGCCCAGCCCTTCTATGATGCCGCCGCGCGCCATGCCCTGATCACCACGGCCCGGCACATTGAGCCCAAACACGTCGACCGGCTGACAGCCCGCTACCCCACGATCAGGCAACGCACACTGATATTGTGGTGCGAGGACGACCGGACGGTACCGATCTCGACAGGGCTGAAACTCGCCAAAACCCTGCCGCGCGGACGGCTCAAGGTATTGAAAGGCTGCGGCCACGTTCCCCAGGACGAACGCCCCGAGGCCGTCAACCAATTGGTCAGTTCATTCCTGCGCCGGTGATGCCGAAGCTTTCTCTTTTCGCAACTGGGCGATCTCGCCACGCAAGCCTTTCAACTCGTCCAACAGTTCGGCGAAGTGGGCTTCGTTCTCCTTGTGGTGTTGCGCCTCATCAGCCCCGCTCGCCGACTGCATCGCATTGACGATGATGGCGATGAATAGGTTCATCACCGCAAATGTCACGATGACGATGAATGGAACGAAGAACATCCACGCATAGGGATGCACTTCCATCACCGGGCGCACGATGCCCATCGACCAGGACTCGAGCGTCACGATCTGGAACAGTGAGTAGAGTGATGCGCCAAGAGTGCCGAACCACTCTGGAAATGCTGCTCCAAACAGTTTCGTCGTCATCACCGCTGCCACGTAAAAGATCAGCGTCATCAGCGCGATCACGGACGCCATCGCAGGGATAGCGTTCAACAGCGCCTGCACGACGGTTCGCATCTCAGGCACCATCGAGATCAATCGAAGCGCACGCAGAATTCGAAGCGAGCGCAACACCGACAGCCCCTCGGCAGCCGGCATCAAGGCAATCGCGACAATCACGAAGTCGAAGACGTTCCACGCACTGCGGAAAAACGACAACCGATAGACGAACAGCTTTGCGGCAATCTCGACGCAAAAGATCACCAAAGCGATCGTATCGAGTGCCTCAAGTAGCGGCCCGGCTGTAGCCATGGCTGTTTTCGAGGTTTCAAGACCCAGGATCACCGCATTGATAATGATCACGGCAATGATGAAATTCGAAAACCACCGGGCCTCGATTACCGTGCGAACGCGCTCCACCAATGCCATTCTTCCCCCAATAGAAAATCGACCGTACCGACCGCGGTTCGGCTATTGAATTCTCACGAATTAGAACTGATCTGTGACAGCGCTGCCGATTGTCAAGCAGCACCCTGAGCCGCCCCCGGAACGACTGAAGATTTCGCGCCCAAATCCGCCCCTTCTGTTCCCCGCGAAACGGCAGCGCTCGCCTGCGACAGCTAGTCTCACCTTATCGCAGCAACGACAAACCAGGGAGACGAACCATGAAGCCGGACCATTCAGACACCATCCTCTCGCTCCAGATCTTCGCCCTTGGGCTGGCGATCACCGGCGCCACGGTCTGGACGACACTGACGGTTCTTTCGCAGATCACCACATCGTTTTGAAGACCGCAATTGGTTGCCACCAGTGAGGGCAGGATTGTGTGCCCCGCTGCATCTTCCCCCTTGACGGCCCCCGCATCCTCAGCCCATAGTTAACCAATTGGTTATCTATTAGGACTGAGACCATGCACACCCAATCCCATCTCGATAAAACTTTTGGCGCGCTGTCCGATTCAACACGCCGCGCTATCGTCGCCAGGCTTGGCAGCTCAGCGTCTCCTGCTCCCCCCGGAGTACCGGTGAAGATCCTGGCCGAACCCTTTGAGATGTCGCTGCCCGCCATCCTCAAGCACATCAAGGTTCTCGAAGACGCCGGTCTCGTCCATCGCGAGAAGATCGGCCGCACCGTCCATTGCTCACTCAATCCTGAACCCATGCGCAACGCCCTTGATTGGCTGCAGCGCACCGAACGCTTCTGGAGCGAACGCCTGGATGCGTTGGCTGCGATCGTCGAGCAAAACGCCGCTGCAAAAACCAATTCCAAAGGAGCCGAAAAATGACCACGACAATCGAACGCCCCAGCGACACGACCCTCGTCATGAAACGCACGATTAAAGCCCCGGCGGCTGACGTTTATGCCGCCTGGACCCAACCTGAGATCCTCAGCAAGTGGTTCGTCGGGACCGGCCAATATTCCTGCCAGGTCCACAAAGCCGATGTTCGCGTCGGCGGCTCATACGATTTCGAAATGAAACCACCCGAAGGCGAACCCCACCGCGTCAGAGGCGAATATCGCGAGGTCGTCGCAAACAAGAAACTTGTCTTCACCTGGGCCTGGGTCTCGACACCCGATCGCGTCTCGCTGGTCACCATCGACATCAAGCCCTCCGGCTCCAGCGAAACTGTTCTGACCCTCACCCACGCCCGCTTCGCCGACACCCAAGCGCGCGACCGTCACTCTTTGGGTTGGACGGGCTGCCTCGATGCCCTGGAAGCCCTCATCGACAACAAGGCTTGATTATCGAACCCAACCGACACTCCGACTTCCCTCTATCAAAAAAGGAGAAAACAATGCCCAGATTCCTGTTCGTCTATCACGGTGGCAAAATGCCAGACACACCAGAAGAAGGCCAAAAAGTCATGGCGGCGTGGAAGTCTTGGCTGGAAGGCCTTGGCGACGCCGCCCTCGACCCCGGTGCGCCTGTTGGAATGTCGAAGACGGTCTTCTCCGACAAAGTCGATGACAACGGCGGCGCCAATCCAACGTCGGGATATTCGATCATCAAGGCCACCGACATGGAGGATGCAATCGCCAAGAGCAAAGGCTGCCCGCAAACCGGCAACGGCTCAATCGAGATCGCCGAAATCATCGAACTCGATATGTAGCCCTATTTCGTCATCCTCGACCCCGTGAGCCGCAGGCGATCGGGCGTCGGGGACCCAGGAGAAAAGTGCCGTTAGCCCCTTAGAATATCGTGTCTTCGACAAGTCCTGCGCTGCCCCCCTGCCGGTCACGCCAAGAAATTTACACCAGTCGGCCTGTAAGCCGGGTTCTGTCTCGACGAGTTGCCTCATCGAGGACGGCCATTCATCTGGGACGCCCATTGCTGAACGCCTCATGCAACCAACCCGGGTGACTCACCTGGAAACAGGCTCGATGTCGCGAGTTAACACACATCCGGCCACCCCTATTCGGTCTTGCTCCCGGTGGGGTTTACCTCGACCGCGCCTGTTGCCAAACGCGCGGTGCGCTCTTACCGCACCCTTTCACCCTTACCTGATCGGTCAACGATAGACCCTCAGGCGGTTTGCTTTCTGTGGCACTTTCCCTGGGGTCGCCCCCGGCGGCCGTTAGCCGCCACCGTGTCTCCATGGAGCCCGGACTTTCCTCCACCGATGGGACTTATCGGGCCATAACGCCCACCCACACCGGCAGCAGCCGTCCAGCCGACTGGCGTATGGTCAATAAGGGATAGGGCATGGCCGGCGTCAAGTCCGCACTACGAGGTGACACCCAGATCGCTCACCTCGATCAACCGTTCCCCGGCGGGGAGGAGACCAGCGTTGATAAGAACTGTTAGAGCACTTTCCGACCAAATCGAACCATTCTGCCGAGGCGGATTAGTGACAAGATCAAGTGGACCGGCGCAGCGCGTGGCGGTGCCACGGGCAAGACGGGACGC
>JAHZKP010000031.1 GCA_022600345.1 Alphaproteobacteria bacterium
CCTGTTCTCCGTCACGACCAACGGCCAAGTCACCTTCGACCCCAACGGCGACTTCGAACACCTGGCCGATGGCGAGACCTTGACCACCAGCTACACCTACACCCTCACCGACAACGAAGGCGGCACCGACACAGCCACCATCTCGGTCGAAGTGACCGGAGTGAACGTTGCGCCAATTGCGCAGCCTCACGAAAACACAACTCCGGAACGAACGGCCGTCTCAGGGCAGCTAACCGCCACAGATATCGACGGTGGTGAATTGCGCTACACGATTGCCGATCGGCCCCAGAATGGGCAGGCGACCGTCAACCCGGATGGCAGCTACACCTACGTTCCAGCCGAAGGCTTCCAGGGCGTCGATACGTTCACGGTTCAGGTCGACGACGGACACGGCGGAAAAGTATCGCTGGTCGTGACCATAAACGTCACGCCGAATCCTGGGGCCGGTTTCGAGCAGTTCCTGCCAGTCGAACTTAGAGACGGGCTGCCAGGTCCCTTCAAGTTGTCGGCGGATTTCTTTAGCGGCGATAACAACGACCTCTCCCAATCCGGCGGGATCGGTGAATTGCCCGGCGACAACACCGAACTGACCCAGAATGGCATCATCCTCGACACCGTCAACGGGATTGAGGATCTGGGCGGCATCGGCGCTGTCACCGGTTCGATCCTGGCCAGCACGGATCCAGACCGCTTGGATCAACTGGCTCGCCAAGCCACCCAGACGTTCGGCAGTTCAGCCGGCTTCTGGAATAGCCAAAGCCTCACTGGATTCTCACTTCGCGCTGAAATCAGCGGCATACCAGCGGCAGGAGATGCGACCCGTAACGGTCAGATCATTGTCGATACCATCATCAAGGATCGCATCATTTATATCGAGATGAGCAATGACCTGAACCATAGCCAACATGGCCCGGTCACCGAATACGCCATCAAGCAGGCAGACGGCCGGCCGCTGCCCGATTGGGCAAAACAGGCCCAAAACGGCCTGCTGCTCGCCGAACCGCCACCAGGACAAAAAGTTCTGGAAACCGAAATTGTCGCCGTCCTGGAAGATGGAACCAGCATCACGCACCGCGTTGCGATTCAGTTGGCAAGCGGCGAAGTGCGTCTGATCGGCCAGAGTGACGCCCCCCACGCGCCGACGTTCCAGCAACAGATCGATGACGCCGCCCGCACGGGCGCTGATGAAATCCGCGATCTGGGCCAATCGGTGATCACAAACCCATCGCAATAAGCCTGATCGGGTAATAACGAACTATCTCAAGCAACATGATTTGGCGGAGCACCGGTTGCTCCGCCAAACTCCAATCAAACTGGCCAATTCGAATTGGCAGGACCGATTTGATTATCACCACCAAGCCGCCGTTGACCGATACCGCCCCCTGTCCGGCGCTGCTCACCTGCACAAACGTTCAATAACCGGCTCAATTGAGCGGGAACAGGCAAAGTCCGGTCCGCAATAAATCCCTTCAGCCTTCGAATAAGTGATGATCCCCGCACCGCTGGGGCAACCGACGATCATCTCGACGATCAAGCCCTTGTCGATCCGCGCCTCGATGGTTGCGCCAGGAAACACGAACGCCTGATAGGTGGTGAACGACGACGCCAGCAAGGCATAGGAAAACGCAAGCATACCTACTCTCCAGGATTGATTTAAAACAAAACCCTGGGTTGCATGCTCCATGCCAAAGACCGCCAGCCTCATAACCACTCAATACGATGTTGTCGGGCTCGGAACGACGAAAATCGCCAGATTATCTACGCTAACGTACCAGCGCGAAGTGATTTGCCGTCACAATGGAAGTCGCGCAACGGCAACATTAACACTATTTATGGTTGCAGTAATCAGTTTTAACGATCTAGCTGCCACAAGTCGTTTTCGATCAACATGCACCCAAATTCTCCTGATTCGTTTCGCGTACTTTTTCCAAAAGCTGTGGGCATGCCCACTGCCGCTCATGACCAATGCCTGGTCGAATTCGGAGGCTTCGGTGCGCATCTATCCACTAGCTGTATTAATTCCCTTGTTGGCCGGAGGTTGCGCCCTTCAGCCCGAATCCCTGTCAATTGATGAACTCTCAAGTTACGCCGAAGACAAGCGTTGGCGCTCGACAATTGACCAGGAGCCGGTCCATGGCCCCATCGGCCTTTATGAAGCGATGGCCCGGGCATTGAAGTATAACCTCGACAGCCGGGTCGAGATGATGGAGGTCGCCCTTCGCGAACGGCAATTGCGCGTCGCCCACTTCTCGCTGCTCCCAGATATCGTTTCCAACTCGGCATACAATGAACGCAATAATTTCTCCGGCGGCAGCAGCGTCGAATTGCTTAGCGACAATGTCACCGGGGCTGAATCGCTTCGCTCCTCGACCTCGTCCGAGAAGAACGTAAAGACCGCCGATATTGCATTCAGTTGGCACATCCTGGATTTCGGCCTCTCCTATATCCGTGCCCGGCAAGCCGCCGATAAGGTCCTGATCTCCAACGAGCGCCGCCGAAAGGTCATCAACCGCATCGTCGAGGACGTACGCTCGGCATATTGGAAAGCCGTTGCCGCCGACCGGACCATGGCTCAACTACGCAACCTCAACTACCGTATTGACGAAGCGCTGACTGATAGCCAGACCCTTTCCGAACGCGCTGAATCATCGCCCCTGACCGCGCTGACCTACGAGCGCGAGCTGCGTGAAATCCAGCGCGAGATCCGCAGCCTGCAAAGTGAACTGACAACCGCCAAGGCCCAGCTTGGCGCCCTGATCAACATTGATCCGGGCACGAGTTTTTCGGTGCGCGTTCCCAACTGGTACAAGCCGCCTCGCCTGCTCGGCATAAACGCCGAAGAAATGATAGACCGTGCACTCGTCTCGCGCTCCGAACTTCGCGAAGTCGCCTACGGTGAGCGCATCAACCGTCAGGAAGCCCATGCCGCGATCCTGGAAATGCTACCTGGCATTTCGGCCGATGCTGCCCCTAACTTCAACAGCAACGATTTCCTATTCAACCAATACTGGGTGTCGTGGGGCGCAAAGGCCAGTTGGAACCTGATCAAGGTCTTCAGCTACCCGGCCCGCCGCGCCGAGGTTGAATCGCGCGATGACCTTCTTGATGCACGCGCCCTGGCCGTCACTATGGCAATCATGACCCAGGTCCATGTCAGCCGTGCCCGCCTCATTCATTCGCGCCGGAAATACCGCGTAGCCACCGAGTTCTACGACGTGCAGTACCGAATACTGCGCCAGATCCGCGCCGCACTTGATGCCGGAAAGGTCAGCGAACAAACCGCCATTCGCGAGGAAATGAATACGCTGGTCGCCCGTGTAAAACTGGACCTCGCATTTGTCGAACTTCAAAATGCATTTGCCAACGCCTACGCTTCAATCGGCCAGGATCCATTCGAGGACGGCCTGATGACAGGTGAGGAATCGGTTGGTGAGCTGGAAGCCCGGTTGCGCGAAAAATGGCGCACACTTGGAGACCGCCACGCCTCTGCCAAGATCCCCTCGCGCTTAACAAGGCAGGCCGGCTAACAGCTAACAACCACGAAATACATTTCGCCACTTTTCATCGCCGCCGGTTCTCCGACAGAGCCGGCGGCGTTCTCTTTTGCGGCTGGCCTGTCCAGAAAATACCGGCCGGCAACACCCCTGAACGGTGTCAATTTCCCACAATGTCAGATAACCTCTTACAATTAGGAAGCGGCAGGCCGCTGCCCGTTGTAGGAAGGTTTGAAAGATGAGCCTGTTATCGATTTTAGTCGCAAACCAGGGCATTCGATTACTGACGTCTGTTGGTGGTCAGCTTTTCCCCAGTTCACAACAAGCCGAGACCGTAACCAAAGAGCTTCTTCCCTTCGTTTCGGCGGCAATAAAAAAGGAAACGGGCTCGCAACAGGGCCTTAAGAATTTTCTTCACAAGGCCGACAACGTCAGCGTCGACAAATTCCTCAGCGACCCCGACAACCAAAAACTCGAAACCGTCGCTTCCCACGGCGAGGATGTCGTCCGCAATATCCTTGGGATGGCAGACGCCAGGGAAGCAATCGTGTTGCGGCTGGCCGCACGAACAGGACTGAATGCGACCGCCATCGGTCAATTGCTGCCCGTCGTTGCCATGCTGGCGGTCGGCGGCCTGGCCAATAAGATCACGCCTGAGGAACGATCCCGTATCGAATCGGGTGCGGCTGCCCCACCAGCCAGAACCGGACTGTTCGGATTCTTTGGCAGGGTATTCAAACCCCGCCCGGCACCTGCACACTTCGGCGTCGCGGTACTCGGCAAAATGATCGAGTCAGGCGTGGATCACGAAGAGGCCTGGGTCAAGGGTGCATTCGGCCAGGGTGATTGAAGCCTCAGGCTTGGCTTGAGGCCGATGTCGAACAGGCTATTTCAGCCGCTCATAGATCAACCGCTTGGCGCACGATGCTTCAAGCTTGCCGCCAGACTTCATCACCGTTTCGATATCCTGTTCGCACGTGCCTTCAGCCCCATTCTGGAATGAGATCAGATGGCGTGTCACCGGCGACAACCGCCAACCCAGCGGCAACGGATATTCATGACCGTCCAACTCCAGCTTGATGACGTTCGCATTCACCGTCGAGCGCTCAGTCGATAAATTGCGCAATTCCGCCAGCGCTTCGCCAATGGCGATTCCCGCTCTGGCGCCGCGCGTAGAAAACATCGTCCGGATCGGGTCGATCAACTCGCCAAGGCTCTTGGCCTCCGGCGTATCGAACTTGGCCGATGTAAACACCAACAGGTTGATCTCGACGTTGCGCCCTGTTTCAGTACCAATCACATTGACGAACTCTTTGATCAAGTCGAGTGACGTTGCCACCCCGGAGTTCTCAAAGTAACCGCCATCGACGACGCGGATTTTTTTGTTTTCCGTTTCACCTTTGGAGTTGACTTCCAGTCGATGAAAATAAGCCGCCGGCGTAATCCATGGAAAACGCGCACTCAAGCCCGCCGCCGAACTCAAGACCGGCGCATACTTGGCCGACTTTGCCTCATCGCCTTCATCCCAGACCGGCAGGAAATTGAGCCCCGCGCCCGAAAACTTGAATGGAGACACGACCAGCCGCTCGCCTGAAGCCACCTCGGTTGTGTTCAAGATCAATGCCGGCGCATGGGAATAGCGTTCAGGGTTCCAGCTATCCATGTAGGAACCAGCCAGCGGCCGGGCAGACGCATTCACGTTCTGCTGAAACCCGCTCTCGGCAATTCCTCGGTCGTAAGCATCTTCAACGGCATAATCCAACCATCGCGCCCGGTCCAAGGAATCGAATGGGTAGAATATGAACCGTTGCAGAAAATCCGGGAACAACAGCCCGGCTGCAAGCGGCGACCACAAGTCCTTTTGGAAGATGCTTGTCACGGCATCGGCGAAGTATGCCTTCCGCTTACCGGTAAAATCATCCACACAGCCATACTTCTTCAGATCGGATGTCTCCTGAAGCGAAAAGTCCTTGGCCAGCGCTCCGAAAATCGAGGCCCCGACGCTGCCCCCCGACACACCGCTGATCGCAAACAGATGATGGCTGAAGCCAGGGCAGAGGTCTTGAATTTCCGCAAGGAAACTTGAGGCATGCTTGGCGGCATAAATTCCACCGCCCTGTGCTGCCACAATGAACACCGGATAGGGCTTGTCGGCGAACTGCGCGGCATCCTTGCGCGACCCCATCCACCGATTGACCGCTTCTTCCACAGTGACAGTCTTTGCGTTGCCCTGGGCTGTGCGTTCTACCGAGCGTACCGGGTGATTGTCGTTGACGTCCAACAGCGAGTAGACGATCGCTGAAATCACCAGGAGCGCGGTAAAAGGAATGCCGGTCCGCTGCCGCAAGAGCTGGAGTTGCAGCAGGCTCAATTGAAGCGCCACCAGAAAAAGGCTCATGATGAATAGCGAGCCGAGCGTCTGCGAAATTCGCACCGGAAACATGATAGCCACGGCGATCGAGCCGGCAATCAGCGCCAGTACGAAACTCGACGCCAGTACGGCTAGGCCCGTACCCGGCCTTGCCAATAAGCGAGCGAGCGCCGGACGGTCGGCCAGAACGACGATCGCGAAGACCAACAGCCCTATCGCCACCATAGCCATGACGAAATTTGCCATGTAGCCATCAAACGACAGGATCGCGGTGACGTGCCGATCCGCCAGCAACCCTGCCAGCCGGTCCGACATCCCATCGCGGATTTCCTGCAGCTTGAAAACATATGTCATCTTTTCGCGAACACTGTCTTCGAACTTGGTCGGCACGCGCGCCGCATTTATACCCGCTGCCATCGCAAGAGCAGGAACAAGCGCCATCAATCGCGGCAGCCATAACAACAACGCCGGGCGATATTCGAATTTCGACATGCGCTCTTTAATTTCCGGGTCACCGTCCTCCTCCAGACGATAAGTTGCAGCCGCCCTGCGCGCAGCAATCCAAAGCACCAGCGACACCATGACGACGCCAACAACCGCCAACCCGATCTCCAGGCGGACCGCCAGATAATCGCTCGCGGTGATGAACTTCCAGGTCGCCATCGACTGCGCCAGCGCCCGGTAGATCTCCAGCGTCTGCCCCGGAACCATGAACAGAATTGCCGCAAACAGCGTCATGAAGAGCGGAAGCCTTAGCGCGTAGACCTGATCGGATATTCCCTTGAAGTTGCCCATCGAAGTCAACGCCCCTTAGCCTCAGCCAAATCTACAACGGCACCGTTCAATCATTGCTTTTTAAGCCGCTGCCCACCAAACCCGAACCAGAAAAACCGCCCTTGCAACACCACGCCCGCACGGACGGCAACTCGGCGTCACCGGGGACGGAAACTCTTAATCGGTCCGTCCCCTATTGAGAAAAGCGGGCTGGTCATCGGCAAGCCACAGCTACTTCTTGTACTTCTCGCATACCGTTTTCGCCGGCTTGGGCGTGCCGCACTGACACGCAAGTTCTTCAATAGCCTTGGCCAGATCGATGCAGTCAGTGTCTTCCTTGTTATCCTTGCACTCCAAATCTGCGTACAAGTCCCGTTTGCCCTTCAAACGCTCCGGACAACTTGCGCCCTTCATTCTTGTCTCGCTCGTTTCCGTTGGCGCCGGTTTTGCCGCAGGCTTGTCCTTGGCTTTGTCCTCTGCACATGCCGACGTTGCAACGCCTGCCACCAGTAGTGAAATGCAAACGAAAGAAATCCGCGACTTACGAACCATTCTTAGTCCTCCCAAACTCACACACCTGAATCTTCGAACTCTTTCTCAATAATACCTTTCAGTCATCTGCTGTTGGCGCAAAGCAATCCTCCCCCCTGACTGTTCACTCTCCAAAATAAGCCAACCCGTTGAGAAGGTCTTCATCCCTCAAGGGTCCAGCGTTCTGAGAACCGAGACATCCTTGAAGGGAACCAGTGCACCCGCCCCCCGAGCCGGAATGTATTGCGGTTGCTGCAACACCTTGATCGGCTTCTTGGCCGTCGCATTGAGGCGGTTGATGACACTGTTCGTATCCTTCAGATCAAACAGCCGATCGACATATAGCTTGGCCTCGGTAACTTCGATGCGGTTGCGGTATTCAAGCTTGCCCAGACGTGAATCGGCCGCCTTATCGGTCAGCGATTTCAGGAATGAGTAGGTGAATATGCCATTGCCCCGTTCATTCGCTGGCCGGCTCGGATCGACGACGAAAGTACGCTGATCGATCGACGACTGGCCCGCCTGACCTGAAAAGAAATAGTGCGCCGAAAACAGGTTTTCGATGAACTCCAGCTTGACCAGTGTTGGATCGAACGGCACCACAGACCTTGAGTAGGGCACTCGGCAGGCATCCAGAATGAACAGTTTTTCACCGCTGATCTTCGATAGTCTTTCCAACAGGTCGGCACTCGTAATCGATGTGCCAGCAATCGTATCCCGCGAGAAAACCGGATTGGTCTCCGAGGTCAGGAAAAGGCTCTTGCCGCTTCGCTCGTTGTAGGGGTGCACATAGCCGTGTCCGGAGAAGTAGAACACGATCAGGTCGTTGGCCATCTCCTCGTTTTGATCGCGTTTCACCAACTCATCAAGTGCCGCCAGCACACCGGCCCGGGTCGCAGGATGGGTCGTGACATAAGGATGCTTGGCAAGGTCGGCGATATCGGCCTTCGCCGACTGAGACGCAGACGGCGGCGACACGATGAGATCGATGTTGACGGACGCAAAATCACGCTCCGGGCCGCCACCCGCCCCACTCCCCCGGAGCTCAAAGTCGCGAACGAACAGCTTTGCAAAGTCTATGGCGTCGTTGTGGGCTGCATTCAAATTGAGGCTTGGATGATCGTACTCTGACACGCCCACCAGAACAGCCCACAACCGGCGCGGTGGCAACGGCACGATGTCGCCCGCCCAGTCGATCCCCCGGCAGACATGCCGTACACCGTCAAGGTAGAAGCAGACATGCGAAATGCCTTTAGAGTAGCGCGCGCTGGCCGGTAGCACAGCCTCGAACTCTATCTTGCCTTTCTTCGCAATCGATAGAGGCTCACCTGGCCCAAGCGTCTTGCCGTCATGGATCAGCGACAAGCCAACCCCCCGGCCTGTTTCAACCGTCAGCTTCTTCGGCCACGGCCCGGCACCCTTGAAGAACACTTTGTATTTGATTGCCTCATCATCAATCTGGGTGAATTCACCCGGCGTGATGACCACGACCTGCGACTTGGACGCCACCGGCGCCGACAGCACGTCATGAAATCCCGGTGTCAGATCGAGCCCCTTTGGCAACGGCGCACCCGGGTCCAGAACCTTGCTGACCTTGTCACGGCTATAAAGGTCAAGGCGATCGGCCCGAGGTTCGAAGATGACCTCTCCATCCGCGTTGGTGGATTGCCAGCCAAACAGGTTTTCCGCCCGCGCATCGTTGGCAAAATGCCCCGACGGCAGCCACGCCGACCACGACCACTCACCTGATGTGTTCTTGGCGATGTGAACCGAAAGCACCTGATGCAGCTTGCAGCCCTTGCCCTCCTTGATGATCCGATACCAGCGCAATGTCCCGTCGCTATGCCCGACAACCGCCAGCGTGCCATCTGATACGAGATTGACCCGGAACGCCTCGAACTCGATACGCAATTGGCAGGCAATCGAAGGCTTGCGCCCGACAAGGTCGATGACCCTGATGTAATCGCTGCTCCCCAACAGCACGCGCTTCTTTTCGGAATGAACCGCCGCCGATCGGTAGTAGTCGCCATGTGTGGCTTTCAACGCCGCAATGTCCTTGCCAAAAACCTTTGGCGGCGTTGGCGTGTCGTACCAATTCTTGATCAGGTTGGTGTCCAGCGCAGGCGCTTTCAAAGCACCATCTGCCCGCTTGGTATCTTCGCTCAACGCCAGATCGCCGACGTCGAAGGACAGCCACAGAAATTTACCGTCCCTTGAGCGGTAGTCCATGAATTGAATGGACTTGCCATCTTCCGACACCCGGAAGTCGAGCTTGCCGCTACGAAAATCCGCAGCCGGGCTTGCCTCCTTGAGTTGACGGTTGCTGGGAAGATCGAGCGGCTCACCATCGTAATCCACAATCCCGACCTGGCGTTGGGCGGCATAGAGAAGCCCCCCTCGTTTCGGCAACCCGATCAGATCCATGACCGAATCGGTTCCAACGGGAATGAACGTGATGTCCTCGTCTTCTTCCAACGGAAAACGGGCAATGCATTGCTCGACCTGCGACTTGTACTTCTGCTCAATCAATCGCTGCTTGACGAACCGGCACGGCAACACCCCGCCCAGATAGACGAACTCTTCCTCGTCATCTTCGAAGTTTACCCACGCCACCTGCTCCAATGCCGCGCTCTGCGCTGGCGGGTTTTGCGCGACATCAAGCACCTTTGCCGACACCAGTTGCTTGGCCGTCACCTCAAAGGGTTTTCGCGATTGGCTGAGGTCTGCAGACTTCAAGACTGCAGCCCTGAGATAAACCGGTGTGCCAAGCCGCCTGTCGCGCCGCTCTCCAACGACCAATTCAGAACCGTCAGGAGAAAAGTCCACGTCACCAGGAACCTCAAGCCCGATATCCTTTGGCGACGCAAACCGGATTACTGCTATTCCCCCGGCGGTCTTCTTATAGGTGCGAACCCCGCTCGCCCCTGAAGTCACAAACCAGATCTCACCGTCTTCGCGCGCGAACTCTAGCCCGATGGAGTCCGGCAGACTGTCAACATTAAGCGCAGCTCCTCCGCCGCCCTTGGCGCAATGCAGGGCCGGCTTGCCGGGAGCTGAATAATTGTCATCGTCACCGCCAAACAGTTCGCCACTTGACGCCTCCCACACCCGCACCCCGCAGCCATCGCTCAACACAGCGGCCACGTATTTTCCATCCGGCGAGAAACGCAGAACTTGGGGCCGCGTCGGGATCTTCCCGATTGTTCTCAGGACCGACCCGTCCTCGCGATTGAGGAGGTAGATTTTCGCTGTCCCGGCAATCGGCAAACCGCTCTTGGCAGCTTTCGGCGGCACCGAGGTCGCAACCGTCTTGCCGTCAGGGCTGATTGCTACGCCATGCGCCCGCTTGCGCTGTTCATCAAGGATCGGAACCCTCAGCGTGGACCTCACGCTGACATCTGGCAACGGCCAAACGGTCACCGCCTTGTAAGGCGAGCCGGTCACCACATACGTTTCGCTGGCATCGACTCCGGCCCGCCACAACGGTGCAGCAAATGGCGACTCGATCCTTAAGTCTGGTTTCGATAAATCGGCCGGATCCTGAGCAGCGGCACTCCCGCTTATAGCGACACTTGTACTCATCAAGCCGCCCGCCCACAACATTGCTGCAAGCACGCCGCCCACCCCAAACCAAGATCCCTTCTCCGACAACCACTGCATATTAAAAACGCCCCTGAAACAGCCTGCTAATTTTTGGCACTGGAGAATGCCGACCCGTAAAGCAGGTAATACCCGGTCACATCGAGATGCGATGAAACGACGTCTTCACGGTCAACACCATCCGGCAATGCAAAGTTGAATTCGAAACTGGCTCCAGCAAAAATACGCTGGTAGCTGCCATCTTTGTCCTGCACCGTTTTTCTATCGGGCGAGAGAAATAGTCGGCGGCCGTCCCTGAGATCGACCAGCAAACGCACCTGGTTGATTTGCGAGACTTCCAACTCGTGCTCGGTGAGACGAAAGCGGGTCGCAAAGCGGCGCAGCTTGACGCGCTCGTTGGCCTCCTTTTTGGGGCCGTAGTAGCCGTGGATGACTTTGCCGTAATTGCTCCACCGCTTGGCGTCCTCGTTCCAGGCATAAAGGAACGGACACGAACCCTCCAGATTGCCAGTCGAAAACTCGACGAAATTCGTCGCCGTATCCTGAAACAACACCTTCTCGCCCCCAACAGTGAACCCTGCCAGGTGGGCAGCAGCGCCATAAACGTAATCGTCGACTTTCGCGATTTTCGGCTTTTTGAAAGATTTACGGCTCTTTTTGACCTTGACCTTGGCAATTTTTTCAGGCTCGGCATTATTTTCAAAACTATATAATTGGATTTCTGTCGAAAAGACTTTTTGGCCCGATGCTCTCAAGGCTTTATGGTACCTCTTTTGATTTCTCAATTCTTCAGGAAACGGCGCCCTGGTCGGCCCCTTTGAAATATCAACAAGCGTCAAATACAACGGCACAATGACACCCCGGCCGGGCGGCAACGTCATCGCCCCGCCGATGACCTGGGCAGCCGCCGTTTTTTGCTCGGCCAGGCTTTCAACCGAACGCAACAGCGGCTTGCCTGCGATGGCTCCCAACATATTGTCGAGCTGGATCGACTTGTTTGACGTATTCCTGAAGACTGCGACCTGCACGTACACGGCCCTCAGAGCGCTTGAAAAAGTCAAAACGACTTCCCCGCCTTCGCACTCGCTGGGCGTTGCCCCATCGACCACCATAAAGTCTTCTGGAAACTCTTCCCGCGTCAGGTAACTAAGAAACGCAACCTGCGCTAATGTTTGCTCGGACGGACCATTCGCCCCCCCAACAGCAGCATTCACGTTGCGCCAATTGTCCGGCAGGTTCGCCAACGTCTCCGGGCGCAAATACCGCCACAAGCTGGTCACCAAAATCGCTTCTTCGGCGACGAACTCCGGCTCCTCTGCAGCCGGATAGTTGAGGTGGAACCCTTCCGGCCACTCCTCGGTCGTCGTGAACGTTTCGCTCGCACCCGGCAGTGGTACCGACAGCACTTCGGAGGTATCAAGAAACCGCACGCCATTGAACGTCTCGGCCAACTGGCTGTTGTCGCGCGTCTCGTCCTCGCTGTTAATCGAGATGGGACCGTCGTCGTCTTCCCGCTTCGTCGAAATGTGCATGTCGATCGCCCCACCGCCGCGATCGAATTCCACACCGAATTTCGCAACCAGGTCCATGTAGTGTTGGTATACGGTGTTCTGGCGGATCTTCGCTTTGCCAAAAATCGCTTCCATTTGCGGTGCCAATCGACCGGCAAACACCATCGAAGCCGTCAGGCTGTTAAGCCGATGAAACTCAACCTTCAGCCCTTCGAATTTCCCGCTGTTGGAGCGACAGACGTACTCGTTGAGGCGGACTACATTCGCCCCATCGACTCGAACTTCTGCGTCATCACGCAGGCACTGACCGGCCTTGGCAGGCGACACCGCCGCGACCAGACCGGCAAAAGTCAGAATACAGATGACTGAGAATTTGGGTGCATTTACGCAAAATCGCATCAAAACAACTCCCCAAACGCGTACCAATCATGCGAGTGGCCCATGCCTTGCGGCACACACCTGCCGACGGTGAGACGTAGTGCAATGTCCGTGACGACCGATCACGAACGATTGCTGGCAACGAGTTGCGCACCCAGGCACGAGAACGTGCAATTATCTCGATTCGCCAGGCTAGCCCGGCTTTCTCACATGGGGTGCGGGCGTCACAGAACACCTTCGGGAACTTCAACAAGCAAGCCCGCCAGGATCAACCACACACCCAACATGGCGCTACCGCCTGCTCTGCTCGCAGGGAAACCTGAACGCCACCCGCCCGAAACTCTCCCGAATGAACACCTCTACAGAGCATGCGCTACTATCTTCCATCAACGCAAGTGTGAATTTTCGCTTTGGAATAGTGCTACCAGACGCAGAAGCGAGTCCATCATGTCTTGGAAATCAGATACTTGCCCGCCGGAGGCGCGTACTCGTCAAGCACCGGCCCTCGCTGAGCTCAACTCCTGAAGAGTGGCGGCAAACAGTTTCAATACCCGCGTCCCGGTGGTGGGCGCGACAAGCGCGTGAAGACATGAAGATGGCGGAGACTAGGGGAGCAAGTTCGAACCTACGGCCAAGCCCGAAGGGCTCGGGAGCAAGGCGACCCGGCACAAGTGCCGCCCATGCGGAGCGCCCTCAGGCGCGTGAGCCAAAAGTGGCGGTGGAGGCAGTCACGTGCGAACCCGTCTCTGGCGCCCAATTGCCTGTTATCAGGGAAGATTCGCGAAAATTGCGGCACCTGAGCCGCGCGAAGCCCCGCAAACTGGGCGATTTCGAGGTGTTTTCCCTAATATCGGAACAGGGAACGGAATCCTTCAAACAGGGAATTCGGCCGTCATAACAGCGAAATCTGTCTGGAGACCAGGGAGCACCGTTGTTGCAGGAGCAGCGATCGGTTGGTCTGCCGCAGCATCGTCTCGTGGACCTTTACTGCCTGCCTATTGAGCTCCTCCGCTGACGCGACTAATCTCTCAATAAAAAGGTGCCGTTGTTTGAGAGGTTAGCAATTGCCTTGCGCACTATTTAACGGGTTCCACTAACAGAAATGGACCCCAAAATGGAAAATAAGAAAAACCAGAATAGTTCAGTTAAACAACCGAATGCACACGTGATCGGGCATCCGCTCAAGCCTGTTTCGCCAGTGATTGACGGCCTCGTCCGTCCGCGCTCACGGATTCCCGGTCGCGAACTTGAGTGCGTTCTAACGGCAATCATGGATTCCATGGTCATCCTCGACGCTCTTCGCAAAAAGAGCGGCACGGAAGTCGACCTCGATGAATTGACGCAAACGATCGCCGTTCTGGATGCTGCTTGGCACATACTAGCCAATGAAGTCTCAAACCGCTGAAGAAATCGGTGGGCGGGACATCCGCCTGCCGGATCCCATTCCTGAACCCGCGATGTGGCCAAGTGTCATGGCCCAATTCTTGCTCCCCACTGGGCAACGAAGGTGAACAAGTGCGGAGTTCGAAGGATGACAGACAGCATGGAGGCCGGGCCAGACACCCAGCCCGATTTGGCCGAATTCGAGCTACTGTGCGTTCATCCGATGAGGGCACTCGAGCGAAAGCTAGCATCCGGTGTAGACAGGCTATCAGCTGATGAAATCACCTCAGCGCTCATAGCAAACTCTGTAGAGCCTGTCCCACCAACCGTTCTCGCGCACATCCGCACCCGCTTAGCGGAGACGAACCGTATCCGAAAGGGGCGGCCATCGTCTGCCGAGAAAAACCCCCTGAAGGTTGAGCTCATCTACCATTTGTTCATGCGGAAAAAGGACTGGCTTACGGCTCGCAAGAAATCACAGGGCTTGAAGGGCTGGAAGCAGATCAGAGATGCTGATTGGTGGAAGGGCCCACCGGCCGAGCGAGCCGCGAGAATGGTCCTGCGCCGTTTGGAGTTGAATATGACATGGGAGAGCGTCCAAAAGCTCGCATATAGTACTGACAAACAGCGCCGTACCGCGTGACACGGAGCCGAACTCTCTCACAAAACCCGAACTTATTTTTTCCGAGGAACTCGGAGCCCCTTCGCACCACGTTAGGCCTAAACCCTGGCTAAACGATAGGTGCCTAACGTGACGACTGACCTCCAGATTGAAAGCCTGCCCACCGCGGCGTTGCGGCCTTTTGCCCGCAACGCGCGCACCCACAGCCCGAAGCAGATCGCGCAGATTGCCGCCAGCATTCGCGAGTTCGGCTTCAACAACCCCGTCTTGGTCGACCACAATGGCGAAATCATCGCCGGGCACGGTCGCGTTGCGGCGGCAAAGAAAATCGGGATTGAGGCCGTGCCCTGCGTGCGGCTCGAGCACCTGACCGAAGCGCAAAAGCGGGCCTACATACTCGCAGACAACCGGATCGCTGAAAAAGCGGGCTGGGATCGCGATATCCTGGCAATCGAGCTCCAACACCTGACCGAAGTCGACATCGATTTCGACGTCACGCTGACCGGCTTCGAGATGGGCGAGGTCGATCTTCTTCTCAGCCCTGCTGACGAGCCGCCCGATAAGGCAGATCCTGCAGACACCGCGATTGAGATCGTCGACGGCCCCGCAATCACGCGCCCAGGCGACATCTGGCAAATCGGCCGCCATCGCCTGATCTGCGGTGATGCACTCGAACCCGCAACATACGATCAGCTTTTGGCCGGCGAGCCAGCGCAGATGGTTTTCACCGATCCGCCGTATAACGTGAAGATTGATGGCCATGTCTCAGGCCTCGGCGCCGCCAGGCATCGCGAGTTTGCGATGGCGTCCGGCGAAATGACGACCGACGCCTTCACCGATTTTCTCGCCCAGGTCTTCACGAACCTCGTTGAGTATACGGTGGATGGTGCGATCCACTTCGTCTGTATGGATTGGAGGCATCAGCGCGAGGTACTCGACGCCGCGCGGGTGTCATTCAGCGAGCTCAAGAACCTCTGCGTCTGGGCGAAGACGAACGGAGGGATGGGATCCCTTTACCGATCGCAGCACGAGTTGGTCTTCGTCTTCAAGTCGGGCGCAGAGCCGCACATTAACAACGTCGAACTTGGCAAGCATGGCCGCTACCGAACGAACGTGTGGTCTTATGCCGGCGCCAACGCTTTCGGCGCCACGCGTGATGACGACCTCTCGATGCACCCGACCGTCAAGCCAGTCGCCCTGGTCGCCGACACCATCCTCGACTGCTCGAACCGTAAGGGGTTGGTGCTCGATGCCTTCGGCGGGTCGGGCACGACACTAATCGCGGCAGAGAGAACCGGGCGGCGCGGTGCAGCAATAGAAATCGACCCGCACTATTGCGACGTCATCGTCCGCCGCCTGGCAAAGGTCGCGGGCCTAACAGCGACGCTTGACGCGACCGGCGCCACTTTCGACGAGGTTGCCTGCGAACGAGCCGCTGTGTCCAAACAATCGGAGGCTGTCGATGGCTGACGATGAAATACTCGATAGCGAGTACGACGTAGGCTACGGCAAGCCGCCGAAGCATACGCAATTCCAGCCCGGCCAATCCGGCAATCCGCGCGGCCGGCCGAAGAAATCCAAAAACGTCGATACCCTGCTCGAAAAGGAGCTGGACGCAATCGTGACCCTTCAGGAAGGCGGCAAGCCCATCCGGATCACGAAACGCGAGGCGATCATCAAGCAGTTCGTCAATTTGGCCATCAAGGGCAACGCAAAGCCGCTTCAGATGGTCCTCGCTCACCTGGACAAGACCCGCGAGCCCGAACCGTTCGTCCCGTCTGCCGAAGACGACGACGAAATCCTTCGCGCCTTCGGCCAGATGGGCCCAGCCGGCAGCTACGTAGAGGAGACAGATGATGGCGACAGCTGAACAGGTGATGGCGCTTTATCGCAACCATTTCCCCGCCTTCTTGCGGTTTGCATTTCGCGACCTGCATCCGCAGCAGGACTTCGTCGACGCTGCGCATATCCATGTTTTGGCCGATTACCTCACCCGCGTTGCAAAAGGTGAGATCAAGCGGCTGATCATCAACATGCCGCCGCGCAGCCTGAAGTCGTTCTCCACGTCGATCGCACTACCGACATGGCTGCTGGGGCGGGATCCCACAAAACAGATCATTTCGGTTGCTGGCACACGCGAACTGGGCGCGGACATTGAAATGGCAACACGATCACTGATGTCGACGCCCCGCTGCCAGTCACTATTCCCTCACCTGAAGCCAGGCGGTCGGCGTGGCGACATTCACTTGCCGCAAGGTGGTCGTCGGATCACCGGAACCGTGGGAGGTTCACTTATCGGCAGAGGCGCGGATGTCATTATCATCGACGATCCGATTGCACCGACCCACGCGCATGATCCCGCGCGCCGAAAGGCCGTGAAGAAGTGGTTTGATGCCGAGGTCATCCAACGCTTGAATGACAAGAAAACAGGTGCTGTCATCGTCGTCATGCAGCGCCTGCACATCGATGATCTAAGCGGACACCTGCTGGGCGGTGAGCAGCCCCAAAACCACCCCAAATGGGTCCACCTCAATATGCCGGCCATTGCGATGGAGGATGAAGTGTGGGAACTTTCCGACGGCCGGTCCTTCTGTCGTTCGAAGGGCGACGCCATGGCAGCGCACATCGAGGGTCGTCGCGCTCTTTACGATCGCATGTTCGACATCGGCGCCTACAATTTCGGCGCGCAATATCAGCAGGCGCCGTTCAAGAACATGAACGAAAAGGAAGTCCGTGGTGGCTGCTTCGGTGGACCGGACGATGAGTGGGGATTCCCGGACAAGTGGTTTGGCACCGTGCCAGAGACAACCATTATGGCCTATGAGGTCTTCGGCGTCGGCAACTACAATCCTGGTGCGCCACCACGTAAAATGACGCTTGAAGAATACGAGCGTTATGGCCGCTGGTCGACCGACTATCAGCGTCGTCTGCAGATTGATGCTAATGCCAAGTTCGGCCCGCCAGAGGGCGAAACGTGGCCGCCTATCAAGCTAGGTGTCGACACCGAGTGACGTTTTAATTCCGATTGAGACCTAGGTCGCGCGTGTGTAATCGCTGCTTCCATGATGTCTCGAGCGCGATGACGTCAGCCGGATCCATGTCCGGCGACACACGCTGCAGGATTGAAAACCGCAGTGGATGCCCAGCACGGTCCCGAAGTTCCACGTTGCCGCCGTGACCGTTGCTCGCGTAGGCGCGCCAGCGGCCCATGATGTTATCACCGCCGTAAGCTGAGCCGACGTAGCCCTTGCCGTCGGTTTCGTCCGTAATGAAGTAGATGCCCCGCCATTGCGCAAGCGCGGCCTGCCAAGCCCTAGGCATTGCTTCGAGGTCGGCACGCGTCATGACCAGCTCATCCCAACTAGGCATGCGCTGTTCGAATCGGCTGGTCTCGCACAGCGCTTCGATTTCCAGAACATTTCGGCTCGCCCAGCGATACCAGGAACGGTCCGGTGGCGGCCACTTGCAGATCAGTCGACCGGACCAGTCAGCAAAGTGCTCGCTCATCGAAAGTTCAAAGTAGTGATGTCCGGCCTGAACTTCTTCAGTCGACGGCTCAACACCAAGGCCGGCAAGCACTCGGTACTCAGCGATATCGTCAATTTCACCGGGTGCGAGCTGGCGCTGGCCGGTAATTCTGTAGAGGCCGACAAAGGTTGCCCTGCCGGCACCTTGGCCGATAAACGATGCGAGGTATGTCGCTCGCTGCATGGCCCTCTCAGCCCTGGGCTGGAAGGCTTGATATGCGTTGAAGACCGCATGACGCTCGGTCGCGAGCCACGGCAGCTGGCGCCTGAGTTCCGCTTCGGGTGGCCGGTGCCGCATGATCAGCACGCACTCAGGATCAATGGATTGCCGCGCCAGTGCATCGTTGAATTCAAACATTGTGTTGCCCTTCGTCCAGTTTGCGATAGCGCCATCAACGCTTCCTTCTGCCAGGAAGTCGAGCGCAAAAAAGACTCATAGTCTGTAGATAAATAAGCATCATTAACCGCTCGCTACCGCATGGATGTGCGGCGCCGAGTCGGCCTAAATTTGAAGAAATACAGGGAAGCAGCTGGCCTCTCGCAGGAAGAGCTTGCGTTCAAGTGCGAACTGCATCGCACCTACATCAGCGGTGTTGAGCGCGGAATCCGGAACCCAACGGTGCTCGTCTTGCAGAAGATCGCTGATGCCCTTGGGATCGAAGCGGCGCGGCTGTTGGTCGAATTGTCCGGGAGCAAATAGGAGTGCTAGTTGCATTGCCTCATACCGTCGCTCCGAACCCAAGCAAAAGAGTCTGTCGCTTAGATCATGCCGGGTTAGCCCGCCTTTCTCACAGGGGGTGCGACCGTCACGGAGGTCAAATGGCTGACAGGCAAGGAGAGATGCGCAAAGCGATGTGGTTCATCGGTTCAGCGGCACGACACAGCATGTCAGCCATTTGCCCCCCGCCTTGAAAGGTCGTCCGAGGCGGTCCATCGGCTGCGTCGGGCCGTTCAACCGTATGACCCGATACGCTTTTCACGGCCCTCCTGGCCGAATAGCTCCGCCTCGGACGATGACGGCTCGCATCCCTGTCAGAAAGCCGGGCTAAACTCACTCCATGCGATTCGTTGATGACGGCCCCGACATTCCAGCCGAACTGATCGCCGCCCAGGAAAGCGGCGAGGTCGTCTTCCTCTACGGTGCCGGCGCATCAATGACGGCTGGCCTTCCTTCATTTCGCGAACTTGCCGAAGGCACCTACAGCGCCCTAGATGTGTATTTCCAGAAGGTTGTTCGCTTTCTCCATTGGAGATTGTCCATTCGGTCAGGACCGGGAACGCTGATGTTGCGCAACGTCAGTGATTCTCCGGAGGACCGAATGAACGTTCACAAGAATGCACCGCTTAC
>JAHZKP010000032.1 GCA_022600345.1 Alphaproteobacteria bacterium
CGCCAATACGGGTTTCCAAGCGGCGGTCGCCCAGTGCGTCGAGCGGCTTGGCCGATCACCCAGATCGACCCGCGCCACTCTTCTGCTGGATCGACTCGCCGCTTGAGAAACAGAATTGAATCGATTTGGTCGGAAAGTGCTCTCACCAGCCTTCCTCATAGATGGCAGGTTTTGCGGAGGTCAGGCGGGTTCATTCGTCGGGGCAATCAGTGCAGAGCGTATGTCGTCTTGGGTGAGGCGGATATGGTCCTGGTCCGGAGGTCGGTGCTACGTCCCGCCCCCCTCACCTAGCGCTGCCACGATGACTTGCAAACGCCAAGTCGGCGCCGTTGTCATTCGCAGGTTCGGTTTCGTTGGATAGGGCGCTTGCAAGTCATGGCAGCGCGTCCTCTCCCTCCAGGGGAGAGGAGCCGACGGCGTCTTCTTCTTGTGAGATCAGGGGCTGCGAGGTGGTACAATCCGGGGGTACAGACCGTGAGCATTCCGGACTGTTCAAGTTTTGGCCCACCACACCGAGCGCCCAGCGGCTCCTCCCCCCTTTGACGGGGGAGGACGGAATGTCATCACTTGGACCTGGCCCTCAAACGCAACGCAACCCGCGCGCACAACGCCAGGGACCAAGTGATCGTGACATTCCCAGGTGGGGGTGTCCGTTGCTTGGCTTGCGGTTGACGCGGGTACCCCCTCCTATCCGCGCCAGGATCATTTAGACCCCCAGCTTCAAGTTGACCTGCCGAATGCCGCGATTCCCCCATCCCCCCTCACCTAGCGCTGCCACGATGACTTGCAAACGCCAAGTCGGCGCCGTTGTCATTCGCAGGTTCAGTTTCGTTGGATAGGGCGCTTGCAAGTCATGGCAGCGCGTCCTCTCCCTCCAGGGGAGAGGAGGTGGCTGTGGGAAGCTTGCCGATTGTCAATTGGACCGGCAAGCAAATAGGTCAACAGCCTGTTAGGGCTCATCATGCTGTTGGTGTTCAACCCGCCGGGGCGGTTAGCACCTTGATGTAATCGGAAGCTTCCAGGTTGCCATTGGCCTTGGCCTTGGCCAGCCATTCAAGCGCTTCAGAGCGTTCCTTGTCGGTGGCCTTTTCGATGCCCTTGCCATAACTGGTCGCAAGCATGACGCCGTAAGCAAACTGGCCGTCTGCATAGTCCTGGAGGGCTGCCTTTTTGAGCCAGCCTGCAGCGCTTTCGATATTGCGCTCAAGGATGGTGCCCTTTTCGTAAGCGATGCCCAGTTCGTATTGGGCGCGGGCGTCCCCCAGCTCGGCGGCCTTCTTGACGTACGTCATCGCTTTCTTCTGGTCTTCGGTGACGCCTTGGCCCTGCTGGAACAAATTGGCGAGATTAACAAGTGCGGTGGTGTTGCCCTTCGCTGCCAGCTCTTCCCACATCTGGCGGGCTTGATCGTAGTTGCCAGCCTTATAGACGGCATAAGCCTTGAGGTTCTTGACGGCTTCCTTGTGGTTGCTGCGGTTCTGGTCGGGGTCCTGGGCGGTGGCAACGTTGACCGGCAGGCTGGCGGCAAGAAGGGCAAGACTGAGGATGGCGGGAAGCCTCTGCGTCAACCAGGTGCGGTGGGGCCGTGCGGTCGATTGCTTCATTGTCATTTTGTTCCTTTTTGGCCGGGCCGGTTGGGGAAATTTGTGCCAAGTGCGGCCATTGCGCTGGGCGCGGTATTTTTATTGGTTTGCAAGCCGCCACGACATTACGGCCGAGGTGGTTTGTCAATAGGCGCGCTGCCTTCACAACCGCGTGAGTGGTGGTCCCGGGGGCGATAAGGGTTTTGTCGGCGCGGTCCCACAGGGCACTGCATCGAAACGGATTCCGTGCGAAATGGAAGTTTGCTTAATGCTTGAAGCTCCTGGCGGCGTTGCTGCTTAAGGATTGTATTTAAATAGTGTAACGGCGGGCCGCAGGGGAGGTTATATGGAATTGGGGGGGCGGCCCGGTCGCTCAATAGTTCCAGGCGGTCAGCGATCTACTGTAGTGGTGGGCTGATTGGCGCACTTGCACTTGCGCGGGGAGAAGGGCAGATAGCGCGCTAAACAGATAAGTCCTAAAAAGAAACGGAAAAAGTCACGTATGCCCGCTCCCGTCAATATCCTCGGCCTCATTTCAAGAACCCACGATACCGGGTTGGCGCTGTTGCGCGATGGCGTGCCAGAAGTGATTTACGAGGAAGAGCGGTTCAACCGGGAAAAGCATACGAAAGCTTTTCCAGACCGCTGCGTGGAAGCCTTGTTTTCAAATGGCGATATCGACTTTGCGGACATCGATTACCTGACCATACCCTGGGACACCAAGGCGTTGGCGGGTTCTTTCTACAACGTTGTTACGGGCGAGTTGCCCAGCAGCCTTAATTTGTTAAGGCCGGCTGCCCATGCCACGCAAGACGGAGCGGTGGTGAATTTGTGGATGCGGCTGCAGGTGGCACTGAGGCGCAAATTGGCGACGATGAAGCTGCCGCCGCTCATTCAGGTTGGCCATCACGATGCGCATGCGTCGATTTACTTCGTATCGCCGTTTGAAGAGGCCAGCGTCGTCGTCATGGACGGTTACGGAGACGTGTCGGCAACGAGTGCCTACGAGGCGGCGGGCAACAAGCTGGAGCAAAAGTGGCGGCTGGGGTTCTTTGACAGCTTAGGCATGCTCTATACCTGCGCCACGCAGCACCTGGGCTTCAAGCCGTTCGAGGAAGGCACCGTGATGGCACTGGCGGCCTGCGGTGAAGACACCTACGTCGATAAGTTCCGCAAAGTCATCATGCTGGAAGACGAAGGGCGATTTCGTCTCAACCGCGACTACACCAGTATTCATACCCATGGGTTGATCCGGCCGTTTACGCAGAAATTCATCGATACGTTCGGGCCTGCGCGTGAACCGGGCGAAGAGCTTAGCCCGCGCCACATGGACCTGGCTTATGCGGTGCAGGCGGTGACGGAAGAAGCGGTACTGCATATCGTTCGCCACATCGCGCGCACGCAGCCATCCCGGAACCTCGTCATCTCGGGCGGAGTCGGACTGAATTGCGTGGCCAATGCCCGTATTTTGCGTGACACCAGCTTTGAGAGGGTGTGGGTGCCGCCTTGTGCTTCGGACACCGGGGCGCCTTTGGGCAGTGCGCTGTGGCATTATCACCAGACGCTGGGCCATGAGCGCGGCTTTGAGCTGACGCATCCGTTCTTTGGCAAGGCTTACAGCGAAAAAGAGGTGATTGCGGCGCTAAATGAGGCCGGGCTGGCGTACGAAAAGATTGAAGACGACAAGGAACTGTTTGCCCGGGTGGCTGGCAATCTTGCCGACCACAAAATTGTCGGCTGGTTCCAGGGGCGCTACGAAATCGGGCCAAGGGCTTTGGGCAACCGGTCTATCCTGGCCGACCCGCGCAGCCTCAAGGTCAAGGACCTGATCAATGCGCGGATCAAGTATCGCGAGCCGTTCCGGCCATTTGCGCCGGCGGTCCTGATGGAGCGGGCGGGCGAATTCTTCGAAGTCGATCAGCCTGACCCCTATATGACGATGGCGCCGAGGGTGCGCCCTGACAAGGTGGATGTTATTCCTGCTGCCGTGCACGTTGATGGTACGGGACGCATCCAGACGGTCCGGCGGGAGGACAATCCGCGCTATTATTCCGTGATCGAGGCATTCGGCGATCTGACCGGTGTGCCGGTTTTGATCAACACCAGCTTCAACAAGCATGAGCCGATTGTGACAACGCCGTCAGAGGCGATCTCGTGTTATCTGCGAACAGAGATGGATGTCCTGGTGATGGGTAACATCTATGTGACGGATCGCAACGAAGCAGCCAGGAAGCGCGTCCAGGCGGCGTTCAAGATGGCTGGTTGATCCGGCCTTCCCAACAGCGTGATGTGGGCGGTAGGGTCGGCCGATTGAGGATCGCAACGGCGTAATCAGCCAACTGTGAAAAGAGTTTTGGTATTCCTCCTTGTCCCAACGTAGATGCTTGTGCGGCAGGCGTCGCGGGCTCATAACAGCGGTTCTTGATTTAAGTTGCTCCCCGACTGCTGCGGGAGACTGCTTTCGCCATCCTTGAACGAACAACAGGCTGCTGATGTCGACCCGCCAGAATACCCAGCAAGGAGAGCCGATCGGCTCGCGCGATGAACTTGTCCAATGGATCGCGGAGGGTGAAAAGCCGACTGCGGATTGGCGGCTTGGCACCGAACACGAAAAGTTCGTGTTCAAACAGGATAGCTTCGAGCCGGTTCCATACGACGGCGAAACCGGCATCAGCGCGTTGATGCAGGGCCTGATGGGATGCTGCGGTTGGGAGCCGATCATTGAGCAGAGCAATATCATCGGTTTGAAGCGCGCCTTCGGTCAGCCGGGCGCGAATGTCAGTCTGGAGCCGGGCGGTCAGTTCGAGCTGTCGGGTGCGCCGCTGGAAACGATCCACGAAACGGCGGCGGAAACTGACGAACACCTGCGCCAATGTCACCGCGCTGGCGGGCCCTTGGGGTTATCGTTCATGGGGCTTGGGGCGTCGCCGATGTGGTCGCTCAAAGAAACGCCGAAGGTTCCAAAGCAACGCTACGGCATCATGACCCAATACATGCCCAAGGTCGGCAGTATGGGGCTGGAAATGATGTATCGGACAGCAACGATCCAGGTGAACCTCGACTTTGGCGATGAAGCCGATATGACGCAGAAGATGCGCATCGCGCTGGCCTTGCAGCCGGTCGCAACGGCATTGTTTGCCTCCTCGCCGTTCACCGAGGGGAAGCCCAACGGCTTCAAATCCCTGCGCAGCGAGATCTGGCGCTTCACCGATCCCGACCGCACGGGCATGCTGCCGTTCGTGTTCGAGGATGGCATGGGGTATGAGCGGCTGGTCGACTATGCGCTCGATGTGCCGATGTATTTCGTCTATCGCGATGGGCGCTATATCGATGCGGCGGGGTCTTGTTTTCGCGATTTTCTGGCGGGCAGGCTGCCCGGGCTTCCCGGTGAAATTCCAACCATCGACGACTGGTCGGACCACGTTACGACATTGTTTCCCGAAGTCAGGGTCAAGCGGTTCATCGAGATGCGGGGGGCTGATGGGGGCCGTGCGGACATGATTGCGGCCCTTCCTGCGCTGTGGGCGGGGCTGTTGTATGATGGCGCGTCACGTGAGGCAGCCTGGGATCTGGTCAAGGACTGGACGCAAACCGAACGACAGGCGTTACGCGATGAGGTTCCGCGGTTGGCGTTACAGACGCCATTCAGGGGCGGCGTGTTATTGGATGTTGCCCGTCAGGTCGTGGCGATTGCGGCTGATGGATTGAAGGCGCGCGACCGGATCAATTCGGCTGGCGAAGATGAGCGGATCTTTCTGGCGCCGCTGGAAGACATCGTTGAAAGCGGCATGACCAATGCGGACCGCTATCTGGAAAAGTTCCATGGTTCCTGGAAGGGGCGCATTGAGCCGATCTTCGCTGAGGCCTCGTTGTAGTATTCCCAATGTCGAGATTACGAGGGCCGCGCAATCTGGCGGGTAGGGCGAATTGTTGTTCTATGGGTTTTGCAACCGGATTGCGTATTGCGGGTCAAGCCGGTTCAGGCAGCGTTCATGGCTGAGGTCATATAAAGGTCGCCAGGGAGAACGGGTCCTGCCCAATACCGGGTGAGAGGCCTGCTATGTGGCGCTGTCAGTCTGGGTTTGTCGCCCCGGGTGGCGGTCAATGCGGAGGGAATCCATTGAAACGCCGATCACTGCTTGCAGGATTTGTCGCGCTGGCTTTGTCGGCTGGACTCGTTTCGGCGGCCAATTTCGTGGTTAAGCCCTATGAGGTCGCCAACGCCTGTGCCGCCAAATGCCGGGCCGCCCACAATCAATGCCGCATTCGGACCAAAGGTAACCGAAGCTGTGACAGGCAGTTGCAGAAGTGTATCCGCAGTTGTTTCAAGCGGTGAGATTAGGCCTGGGTATGGGGCGTTCAATTCGTTCATTTCTCAGCGGTTATTAAGGCGAGGAGCCGGCGCGGTCCGTGGGCGCCAATTACGATGCGGCCGCCGATATCGGCGGTCCGCGAGGGGCCGGAAATCCAATTCAAAGTTCGAGGCATGTTGCCTGATCCAATCGCCGTGCGCAGTCGTTCGAAGGCGTCCTCATAGGTTGCCAGGATGCGGCTTTTCGGGACGATGATGATATGCGTGTCGGGCAGGTAGCCCAAGGTGACCGGATTATCGGGGCCTGATTGCAGGACCATGGTGCCGGTTTCAGCAACCCCGGCAAACGCGACCGACAGGCCGGTTGGATCGTTGGGAGCGGCGGGGCCGCTGTTGAGTGTCAGGCCGGCAGCCGACGTCCAATTAATTTGTGACAAATACGGGTCGCAGCCATGGCGCAGGCGCAACGGTAGTTTGTTGGCCTCAAGATAGCTGGCGATGGCCGAGGGGATCAGTGCTGGGTTGTCGATTTCGACGACGGTTGCCAGCTGTTTTTCAAGTTCGCTTTTGAAGCAGGCAATTGTATCGCTCCCTGTTGCTGCGACACGGGATGGTGCAGGCGCGCGCGGTGGATTTGCAATGCGTGCATCGAGGGCTGACCGGCGGGCTTGATCGTTTGGGGTTGCGTTCAGCGATTGGCGGATTTTATCAAGGATCGCGCGACGGCTCATCGGGCTGACCTCTTTGTTTTCGGGGTAGTAGACTTTCCCCGCGCGGCCCACAGTTCCTGGAAGGTCTTGCCTTGGGGGGCTGGCAAATCGCGGTCCTTGGTCCAGCGGTGAGCAAATGGGAACCAGGACAGCGAACCGCGTGAACCGCTTGAGAATTTCAATATGCGCGCCGCGACGCGCGCGAGCGGGTGATAGAGCCAGGGCCTTGCCGCGAATGCCGCCCAAGAGCGCAGCGCAGCCCTTGCGAGGGCTGGCCCCCGGGTCTGTTCGAATTCGGCTTCGCGCCAATGACGCATCAATTTTGGAAGGGGTATCCGCATCGGGCAGACGGCTTCGCAGCGGCCGCAAAAAGTCGAGGCATTGGGCAGTTGGCCCGCCTCCTTGATGCCGATGAGGCCGGGGTTGAGGACGGCGCCAATCGGGCCGGGGTAAACCCAGCCATAGGCATGACCGCCCACTGCGTTGTAGACCGGACAGTGGTTCATGCAGGCGCCGCAGCGTATGCAGCGCAGGACTTCTTTGAATTTCGATCCGAGTATTTCGCTGCGGCCGTTGTCGAGCAGAACCACGTGGTAGTTTTGAGGGCCATCGGGATCGCCATTGCGGCGCGGACCGGTCGAAAACGTCGTATAGGCGGTGATTTCCTGTCCGGTTGCCGATCGGGCGAGCAGGCGCAGAAGGCTTGCTGCGTCGTTGAGTGTCGGCACGACCTTGTCGATGGTGGTGATGACGATATGGGTTTTGGCGAGCGACTGGGTCAGGTCGCCGTTGCCTTCATTGGTGACGATAATCGATGAACCGGTTTCGGCGATGAGGAAGTTGGCACCAGTTATGCCGACGTCGGCGTTGATGAATTTTTCGCGCAGGATTTGCCGGGCTTCGTTGACCAGTTCGGCTGGCTCATCCAGTTTGCGATTGGCTGAAAGATGGTCATGTTGGAGCCGGAAGTCGGATTCGACCTGTTTTTGCGTCAGGTGGATTGCCGGGGCGATAATATGGCTTGGCGTTTCCTTGCGGATTTGGAGGATGTATTCGCCAAGGTCGGTTTCGACAACTTCGAGGCCGGACCCTTCCAGGCGGTGATTGAGGCCGATCTCTTCTGACACCATCGACTTGCCCTTGGTGACAAGTCTGGCGTCGGCCTCAGAACAGATCCGCAGGATGGCGGAACATGCGTCATCGGCGGTTTGGGCCCAATGGACGTGACCGCCTGCGGCGATGACTTGTTGCTCGTAGCGTTCCAGGTAGAGATCGAGATGGTCGAGGGTGTGGTTGCGCAAATCGCGGCCGTAGTCGCGCAGGCTATCGAATTCCGGCAACCGTTCGCGGGCGGCGGCGCGTTGGGCGACAAGGCCGCCAGGCAGCCCGGCCAGGGCTTCCTGAAGTTGGCTGTCAGCCAGGGCGGTGCGGGCGTTTTTCTTGAAGTTGGGGGTGGTGGAGTGCATGGCCACAGGCTGGCCCAGCCTTGCGCCCGCGGCAAGGGTAATCGTGGTGGATCTTGGAACGAGGTTTTCTAGCAGGGTCGTGGCGCATCACGGCCGTAGTCGGATCAAGTGCCGTTCAACATCCCGAAAATCTCGTCTTTGAGTGCGAGGCGCTGTTTTTTCAGGTCCTCGAAGGTGTCGTCGCCGACGTTGATGCCGGCTGCCTCGACACGGTGAACCTCGCGGTTGATCTTGTGGTATTCATCGGCGAGGCGCGCGAAATGTGCGTTTGACATCTTCAGGTCGTGGATCTTGTCTTTCAGTTCGGGGAATTCCTCGGCGAGTTCGTGTGGGACGTGGCTCATGCGGGCTATGTCTCCTTTTCGCAGTCTATAGTATTGCTGGTCGTTCGCCGGTGCGGAGCGCGGCTGCACGAGCTGCCGCGATGGGCGGAGCGCTGAGTTCACCGGCCAGCACCTCGGCGACGTGGCGGCAGGCGATATGGCGACCCTGCCGTTTCAGCTTGCCGGCGATGTTCATCAGGCAGCCCAGATCTCCGGCCAGGAGTAGGTCGGGCTCGACTGCTGTGATGTTGGCGGACTTCTTTTCGACCATGGCATTGGAGATGTCGGGAAACTTGACAGAGAAGGTTCCACCGAAACCACAACAGACTTCGCATTCTGCCATTTCGGTGAGGGTCAGGCCCTTGAGCGAAGTCAACAATTCGCGCGGCTGGGTTTTTATTCCAAGTTCCCGAAGCCCGGAACAACTGTCGTGATAAGTGACGGTGCCGTTGAATTCACCATTCACCTTTTTCAATCCGCGTTCGTCGACGAGAAACGATATCAATTCGTGAACCTTGTTTGCGAATTGGGTGGCCCGAGATTGCGCTGCGGGGTCACCTTCGAACAGTCGGGGGTAGTGTTTTTTGAGCATGCCTGAACACGAGCCCGAAGGAACCACGACGTAGTCGCAGTCTTCGAATGCGGTGATGGTGTTGGCGGCTATCGCAGTGGTGTCTGCAAGGTCCCCGGAGTTGTAGGCTGGCTGTCCGCAGCAGGTTTGAGCACGCGGCACAACGACATCGCAGCCCGATAGTTCGATTAACCGGGCAGCCGCCATGCCGACGGAGGGGCGGAAGACATCGATGAGGCAGGTTACGAAGAGGCCGGCCTTGGGACGTTTTGCTTCGGTTTTTTGCATGGAGGTTGCTTTCTGCAGGCAGCCGGGCGGTTCGGCGATGAGTGGTCGGCTCTGAGCCCGGTCCACCTTTCTTACAGGGGGGCGGGCGTCGAGGCGGTGACGGGTTGGTGTAATTGCGGGGTATCCAGCGGCTAGATTACGTTGTTTCCTGCATTCATTCAGCTTTGTGGCTGCCAGTTAGCGCTTTGGGTGGTGAACTCGTAGATTGGCCAAGGTGCGTGTGGTTGAGGGACGAAGTGCTGCAATCGTCAGATGCCGGGAGGGGAATGGTCGTTAATGGTCACTAATTCATTTGGGTTCGCGGAGCACCCGTTGCGATCGGGGGTTCTGGGTGAGCTGCACGCGCGCCCCTTTCTACCGTTGAAACTGCCGCGAAGGATCTATCATTTCGCATTCATGACCGATGACCGCCAGGCGCACGACGACCGCCAGGAGATCTTAGCGCTCGCGGCCAAACGCGGTTCGGCGCCGCCCGCGGATGATGCAAAGTTTCACCATTTCGACTTTGGCCCGTGGGATCTGCGCTGGGAGCAGCATGCGGAGTTTACGACATACACCTGGGCGACATCGCGGGATGCTGAAGAGCCGTTCGCCAAACCAAACCCGATTGCTGAAGGCGAGGTGAATTTTCGCGGGCCGGGGGAATTGATTTCGGCTGTCCATATGTCGTGTGTTGCGCGCGACCGGCTGATTGAGAACCTGGGGGAAAGGTTTCATCCTGAGAGCCTGTGTGTGATCGAGGCTGCGGAAAAGTGCGCGCGGGTGACAACCGACTTTCAGGTGGATCCGGCCGGGTTTTCGCGGATCCTGGTGGAAGCGAATAAAGTCACCGGGCTGACGGCAACCCGGGCTGGCCGGTTGTGCCAGAGACTTCTGGAAATTGAAACTTACAGGACGCTGTCGCTATTGGGCCTGCCGGTGGCGCGGACCGTGCGCGCCGATCTCGACCGTATGGAACTTGAGCTGGCAAGCATCACCGCGGAAATTGCGCAGGTTGGCGATCATCCCGAGAGCCAGGACATGTTGCGCCGGCTGGGCCGGGTTGCGGCCGAACTTGAGGCTCAGGCCGCGCGCACGGCTTACCGGTTTTCGGCGACAAGGGCCTATTACGGCATCATTAACAGTCGGTTGGAGACGATTCGGGAGGAACAGTCGGGGCAGTTTCCGACTGTGTCTGCATTCTTCAACCGGCGTCTGCGTCCAGCGATTGAGACCTGCAATGCCGCAGAGGGGCGCCAGGAACGTTTGTCGGGGCAATTGGCGCGGGCAACGGAACTGTTAAGCACCGGTATCCAGGCGGATCTGGAAAAGCAGAACCGGGACTTGTTGCATTCGATGAACGACCGGGCGCGGATGCAACTTAGATTGCAGCAAACCGTTGAGGGGCTGTCGGTTGCAGCGATCAGTTACTACGTCGTCGGGCTGGTTGGGTATGTCGCCAAGGGCCTGAAGGATGTCGGCGTGCTTCCCAAGGACGTCGGGGTCGGCATGATCATGGGTATCGCGGTGCCGGCGGTGTTGCTGTTGGTGTGGCTAGCGTTGCGCGAAATTCACCGCCGGGTGCATGGTGCAGACGGTGATGAGAAACATTGATTGATAGCCTGTAGCCAGTTGCGGATTAACCGCTTGAAGTAAAACAGCCGGTCGGCTGGAAACTCAACGATTGAATGGGCTGGGCACGGGCAGGGGAATGTCGACCTTGTTGAGGTTGGCAAGCAGCCAGGGTGCGTCGTCGGGGGCCTTGAAGGTTGCCAAGTATGCGATGAGATCATCGCGCTCGTCTTGCGACTTGAGGCCGATGAACGCCATTGTTCCTTCGGGCAGGAACCTAGTCGGGCGTGCAAGGTAGGCGTCGAGGAAGTCGCGTGACCAAATCAGCCCCTGTTTGCGGGCGGTGCGCATGGCTTGCGAATAACGGTATTTTTTGTGTGCGGCTGCGGGACGACCGATGATGCCAGCCAGATTTGGACCAATGCGGTGGCCTTTCTTGGCGCCGGTTTCATGACATGCCATGCATTTGGTATAGATGGCTTTGCCGCGGGAGGCATCGCCAGGGTAGGTGAGGCCGCTTAAGGCCTTCGACTTCATGATAGGCAAGGGGACCCAGCGCGGTGACGCATGAGCGGGGGCCAGACAGAGGATGGCGATAAAGCATGCCGCAAGGGCGGCAATTCCGCCCCGGGGTGGGAAGCCGTTGATCAGGGCAGTCCGGCCCATGTCCGGTGCAATGCGTTGAGTTGACAATGCTAATTCCTTTTAACCATTTCAGGCTTCGTGCTCTGGCTTGGAGGCCCGTCATTAAAACGCACGTCCGGTGCCCACCGAATCGTTTTTTGCATTGTTAGCGAAATTCGCAAAGAGTTTGTAACTGCTTGGGCCTTTTATGGACGTTCTGATATGCCCGGGACCGCAGAGCTGCAAAAAAAGGGGGGCATTCGATTGCCCCCCTTCGCCCGCCCCCCTTGTGAGAAAGGCGGGCTAGTTCCCGTCCCCTCGAAGGCCTAATTCAGCGCAAACCTCAGTGGGTGCCGCCCAGTGGCTGCGACATATCTCCTGTGCGCGATCCGGCCTGGATTTCTGGTGCTGCTGCTGCTTTGCGTTTACCGGGGCGGGCTGCGGATTTCTTTTTGCCGCCGCCAGATGGATTTGTTTCACCGTCCGGCAACTTCAGGGCCTTTTTCCAATATGGGTCGGGGCCGTAAAGTTCGGTCAGGAAGTCGATCAAGGCGTGGACCTTGGCTGGGAGGAATTCGCGGCAGGGGTATACTGCGTGGACGGCGAAGTGCGATGAGCCGGTGAACTCCGGCAAGACGATCTGTAGGTCGCCGCGCTCCAATTCCGGGCCGATATCCCACGTTGAACGGAAGCCGATGCCGAGGCCGCGCAAAAGCGATTCGCGAATAAATTCCGACGAGTTGGAGCGGATGTTGCCTTCAACGCGCACTTGATGCTCGGTTCCGTCCGAGCCGCGCACGCGCCAGGTGTCTGTTCCCGAGGTCAGGACGCAGTTGTGGCGTTCAAGGTCGGACAGCTTGGTGGGGCCTGGATTGGCTCGCAGATATTCGGGAGCTGCGCAGAGCACACGGTCATCGGGTGCCAGTTTGCGGGCGACAAGCGAGGAATCTGCCAGTTCGCCGATGCGGACGGCAACGTCGAATCCGTCGCGAATGATATCGACGAAATTGTCGGAAAGCTGGAAGTCGAGTTCGATGTCGGGGAAGCGCTCGACGAACTTGGGGATATGCGGTGCGATGTGGAGGCGTGCGAAAGATGTCGGCGCGGCCACCTTCAACAGGCCTCGTGGGCCGCGGTTGCGCCGTGAGACGAAGTCTTCAGCCTCTTCATGGAGGGCAATGATGTCGACGGCGCGCTTGAAATAGCCTTCGCCGGTTTCGGTCAATGTTAGCTGACGGGTTGTGCGCTGAAACAGGCGGGCCCCCAGGCGTTCCTCCAATAGACTGATGCGTTTGGATACGACCGCTGGAGACAGGCCCATCTCGCGCCCGGCAGCGGACATATTGCCGGTTCGGGCAACACGGGCGAAGATTTCGAGGTCATTGATTGCGGTCATTTGCGGAGCCCTTCGGGTTGGACAATTTATGTTTCGTATTATTGCTGCCTCGCCTCATTGAATTGCGCCTCCAGTCGGCGAAAGTTTGCCGGCGATGCGTGTAAATGGCGTATAACTTTATCCATAACGTTGAAAGTGATCATGGTGCAGCCATGGCCTTACAATCAGTTACGGGCAAACCGGCTGCGCGGATCAGGGGTGCGATGGGGCTTGCTATCGTGGCTGCGGCACTGCACGCTTCGTTGAAAACGCGCTGAGGTAGCAACTGGGAAGGACCTATCAACATGACGCTGAAGATGCCGGTGCCGGATCGTGACACCTTATCGCGAAGTGCAGAGATTATCGCTGCCCTGAAAAAAATCGCAGGCGAAGAGGCTGTGATTGACGATATCGATGGGCGCCGGACGTTTGAGACGGATGCGTTGACGGCCTACCGCGCAATGCCGTTGGCGGTTGTGCTGCCGGAGACGACGGAGGGCGTGGCTGAGGTTTTGCGCTACTGTCACCGGGAAAAAATCAAGGTTGTCGCGCGGGGTGCGGGCACATCGCTGTGCGGTGGGGCACTGCCGCTGGAAGACGCGGTTGTGGTTGGCGTTTCACGTATGAACAAGGTGCTGGACGTCAATTTCGACAACCGGACGGCGCAGGTCCAGTCGGGAATAACCAACCTGGCAATTTCGGCTGCCGTGGCGGAAGAAGGTTTCTTTTATGCACCCGATCCGTCAAGCCAATTGGCCTGCACGTTGGCTGGGAATCTGGCGATGAATTCGGGCGGGGCCCACTGCCTGAAGTACGGTGTGACGACCAACAACGTCCTGGGTATGAAGGTCGTGTTGATGGATGGCGAAATTCTTGAGCTGGGCGGGCCGCACCTGGACGCGGAAGGCTACGACCTAATGGGGTTGATGGTCGGCTCGGAAGGCCAGTTCGGCATTACAACGGAAGCCACAGTCAGGATCATCAAATCTGCGGAGGGCGCGCGGCCGATGCTGCTGGGCTTTGATTCCAGCGAGGCTGCCGGGTCATGCGTTGCCGGCATCATCGGTTCAGGCATTATCCCCGTTGCGATGGAGTTTATGGACCGTCCGGCCATCGAGGTGTGCGAAAGTTTCGCCAAGGCGGGCTATCCTATGGACGCCGACGCGTTGCTGATCGTCGAGGTCGAGGGTTCGGAGGATGAAATCAACGACCTGTTGGCGCGCATCGCCAAGATTGCCGAACCGTTTTCGCCGACAACCGTGCAGATTAGTTCGGGTCCGGCGCAAAGCGCGAAGATCTGGAAGGGGCGCAAATCTGCGTTCGGTGCGATTGGCCGGATTTCGGATTACTACTGCATGGATGGCACAATCCCGCTTTCGAAACTGCCTGAAGTGTTGCGGCGGATCGGTGAGATCTGCGCATCGCATGGGCTCAAGGTCGCCAACATCTTTCATGCCGGCGATGGCAACCTGCATCCGCTGATCCTCTATGAAGCCAATGATGAGGAAATGGCGGAAAGAGCGGAGCTTGCGGGGGCAGAAATTCTGACGCTCTGCGTCGAGGTGGGCGGTTGCCTGACCGGGGAACACGGGGTCGGTATCGAAAAACGCGATCTGATGACAAAGCAATTCACCGAGGCGGAGTTGGGCTTGCAGATGCGGATCAAGTCGGTTTTCGATCCGGAATGGCTGCTTAATCCGGGAAAGGTGTTCCCGCTCGATGCCGAAGCTGGCATCAAGGTCGATACGGCGGCTTAAAGGGCTGTTAGAGAGGGAATTGGGTTGAGCGATATTCTAAGAGCAGCAACGGCCTGGGAACTTCAGACGATGCTGGAGCCTTACATCGCAAAGGACCAGCCAATTGAGGTTATGGGGTCTGGTTCCAAGCGATCGATCGGCCGGCCGATGCAGACGGCTGCGACCATCTCTACCGCCTCGATGCATGGGATCTGGATGTATGAACCCAATGAACTTGTCATGTCGGCCCATGCCGGGACACCGGTTGCGCAGATCGAGGCGGAGCTTTCGGCGCAAAATCAAATGCTCGCGTTTGAGCCGATCGACATGGGCCCGGCCAGCGGCGGGCGGCGGGGCACGCAGACCATCGGTTCGGTGTTCGCCTGCAACAGCTCGGGCAGTCGAAGGGTTACCATCGGCGCGGCGCGGGATCATCTTCTGGGGATTGAGGGGGTTACGGGCGGCAGCGAATTGTTCCGCGCGGGAGGCCGTGTGATGAAGAACGTTACCGGTTACGATTTGTGCCGGGGACTATCGGGCAGTTGGGGAACGCTGGCGGTTCTGACCGAAGTGACGTTCAAGGTGTTGCCGGTACCTGAGAAGACGGCAACGTTGATTTATCTGGGGCTGCCCGATGATATCGGTGTCGAGGTGATGTGTGCTGCTATGCGCCTGCCTTATGAGGTCTCAGGGACTGTCCACCTGCCGCAGTCGATGGCGGCCCGGTTGCAGCATTCGGTGCTGGTGGAGCAGGGGCAATCGATTACGGCGCTTCGAATCGAGAATTTTGCCAAGTCGGTTGAGTATCGCACGAATGCCTTGCGCAAGGCGTTGAAGGTCTACGGTGAGCCGATCGTCATCGGTTCGACAAGTTCGCAGGAATTCTGGAGCGAGATGCGCCAGCTATCGGTGATGCCCTACAACGAGGGGACGTGCTTGTGGCGGGTTTCGACGGCACCGCTCAATGGGCCGAAGGTGGTGGCGGCGATCCGCCGGCATATGCCGGTGGAAGTTTTTTATGACTGGTCGGGCGGGTTGATCTGGGTCGAGGTTCCTGCCAGCGCGGATGCAGGGGCATCCGATGTCAGGCGCGCTGTCGCAGTGCATGGGGGACATGCCACTTTGATCCGGGCCGATGCCAGCGTGAGGTCTTCAGTTGAAGTGTTCCAGCCGCAATCGCCGCTGGCCGAGCGGCTGATGCGCGGATTAAAGACGACCTTTGATCCGATGCGGTTACTCAATCCGGGGCGGATGTATGCCAATCTGTGAGGTTGGCGGCCTGATACGATTACGGCAGTTGCGGCAACCGATAGAGGTTTTGGCAGCGGTTTGACGCACAACTCAGAGGAAGATGCTGTGTGGGGCTGCTGGTAGAAAAGGCTGATTGATGCAAACGAACTTCAGCAAGGAACAACTGGCAGATCCGCATTTGTCGGAGGCCGAGCGCATCCTGCGCCGTTGCGTTCACTGCGGCCTGTGCACCGCGGTCTGTTCGACCTACGTGGTGCTGGGAGATGAACGCGATTCTCCGCGCGGGCGGATCTATCTGATCAAGGACATGCTGGAAAACGACCGGCCGGCCTCGGGCGAGGTGCAGCATCACGTCGACAGGTGTCTGTCGTGCTTATCGTGCATGACGACGTGTCCCAGCGGGGTCGACTACATGCATCTCGTCGACATCGCGCGCGTGCATATCAAGGAGACCGGAAGCCGGTCGTTCGCCGATCGCTTCGTGCGGCGGCTGCTGGCGATGATCGTTCCTTATCCCGACCGGTTCAGGTTGGCGCTGAAGACAGCCCCAATGGGGCGGCCGTTTGTCGGGATCATGCGGCGGCTGAAGCTCGACGGGTTGGCGGCCATGGTCGAACTGGCGCCAGACAAGATTCCCACGGCGCCCAAATATGAGGGGCCGGGTACGGCGGAAACCGACATGAAGCGCCGCGCCCGGGTGATATTGCTGGCCGGGTGCGCGCAACAGGTCTTACGGCCCGACATCAACGATGCAACAATCCGTCTGCTGGCGCGGCGCGGGGTCGATGTGGTGGTGGCCAATGGGGCAGGGTGCTGCGGGGCGTTGGTTCATCATATGGGGCGGGAGGCCGAGGCGCTTAATCAGGCTCGGCAGAATGTCGATGCGTGGACGCGAGAGATTGAGCGCGAACCGGTCGATGCGGTAATCATCAATGCGTCGGGTTGCGGGACGACGGTGAAGGACTACGCTTATATGTTGCGCAACGATCCAGATTACGCGGAGAAAGCCAAAAAGATCGTCGCCCTGGCAAAAGACATCACTGAATTTATCGTCGATTACGATCTGGGTCCGCCCAAGCGCTATTCGTCGCTGCGCGTGGCCTATCATTCGGCGTGTTCAATGCAGCACGGGCAGGGCATCACCGAAGAACCCAAGGAGTTGCTGAGCAAGGCCGGTTATACGGTGGCCGATGTGCCCGAGGGACATATCTGTTGTGGGTCTGCTGGCGTCTACAACATCCTGCAATCGGAAATCGCGACGACGCTGCGCGACCGCAAGGTGGGCAATATCCGCAAGGCCAAACCGGATCTGGTGGCAACCGGCAATATCGGTTGCATCAGTCATCTGCAAAAGGGCATGGACACGCCGATCGCGCACACCGTTGAGCTATTGGATTGGGCCTATGGCGGGCCGGTGCCGCGCGGGCTGGAGAAGCTGAAAAGCTTCGTATCGGATGTGCCGCAGGCGGAGCGCTATGTCTCCGATGATTTCCTCTATGAAACAGATGTCGAGCAGAAGCCGGGGTAGCGATTGTACGGGTTTCAGGTCGCATGCGGCGCCGATGCGAGGTGGTGGCCTACAGTGCGTGGCAATCCAGACTGAGAGCGAAATGAAGATCACCATTCCCGAATTCTGTCTGGTCGTTCTGGTCGGGCCTGAATGTTCAGGCAGGTCGACGTTCGCTCGCCGCCATTTCAAGCCGACCGAAGTGATATCGCTGGATGAGTGCCGCGGCATAGTTGCCGATGGGGAGAACGGGGTCGAGGCCGGCGAAGATGCCGAAAGGCTTTCTTACTTTATCGCCGAGACGCGCTTGAAGCGCCGCAAGCTGGCGGTGATCGATGCAGCCAACGTTTATAAGGAAGGCCGCGCCCGGCTGGTGAGGCTGGCCAGGGAGAACAACGCGCGCGCGGTCGCAATCGTGATCGATCCAGGCGAAGAGTTTTGCCTGATGCGAAATTTCGAGCGCGGTCTGCCAATGGATGCACATGATGTGCGCAATCAGATTCGTGCGCTGCAGGGAGCGGCCAAGAAACTCGACAAGGAAGGCTACCGCGACGTTTACGAATTGCGCTCGTGCGAAGCAATTGAAGCTTCCCGTATCGAGCGATCGCCGATGCGGTCGGACAGGCGGATGGAGCGGGGGCCGTTCGATATTATCGGAGACGTTCACGGCTGTGTTGATGAACTACTCGAAATGTTCGCCAAGCTTGGTTATGGCGTGAGCCTGCACGGCAAGGGTGTTGACCGCCGGGTCAATTCGATTGTTCCAGAAGGCCGGCGCGCGCTGTTTGTTGGCGATCTTGTCGACCGGGGGCCTGCGAC
This sequence comes from Alphaproteobacteria bacterium, assembly GCA_022600345.1. Taxonomy (GTDB): domain Bacteria; phylum Pseudomonadota; class Alphaproteobacteria; order Rhizobiales; family Hyphomicrobiaceae; genus Filomicrobium. The sequence goes on from JAHZKP010000032.1 coordinate 18,117, forward strand.
GCCCGATGTCTTGCGCATCGTGATGCATATGGTGGCGCAAGGGCATGCAATCTGCGTGGCTGGCAATCATGACGTCAAGCTGCTGCGCTATTTGAAGGGGCGTGACGTCAAGCTTAACCATGGGTTGGATCTGACTGTCAGCCAGCTCGACGCCGAACCGCCTGCATTCAAGGGCAAGGTCAAATCGTTTATTGAGGGCCTGGTTTCGCATGCCTGGCTGGAGGGCGGGGACCTGGCGATCGCACATGCAGGTATCAAGGATTACATGCTGGGGCGTGCCTCAGGTGCGGTTCGCCAGTTTTGCCTTTATGGCGAGACGAGCGGGGAAACCGATGAGTTCGGCCTGCCCATCCGCTACAACTGGGCGGCCGAATACCGCGGCGCGACGACGGTCGTGTATGGGCATACGCCGGTTCCCGAAGCCGAATGGCTCAACAACACCTTGTGTATCGACACCGGCTGCGTGTTCGGCGGCAAGTTGACGGCCCTGCGCTGGCCCGAACGGGAGATCGTGTCGGTGCCCGCGCGAAAAATGTATGCCAAGCCGATCCGGCCGCTGGCCCATCCGCCGAACAGGCCGGGGGTGATTGGCTAGTTCATTTCCGCGTTAGGCGGAATCGCACCGCCGGCCCCCGCCCCCGCCCGATCGCCCAAAACAATCGTACCCTGTGACGCTCGGGCGGGCGCGTGGGTGATTTCACGAAAGCCTGACAGGTAATAGCCGCCAGAGCACTTTCCGACCAAATCGAACCATTCTGCCGAGGCGGATTAGTGACAAGATCAAGTGGACCGGCGCAGTGCGTAGCGGGGCTACGGACAAGACGGGCTGCGCAGAGATTGGCGCAAATCCGCCCGGCCCGTCCA
>JAHZKP010000033.1 GCA_022600345.1 Alphaproteobacteria bacterium
CATCGAATGAGCGCAAGGCAGACCTGCCTGGGTGGCTACACCGCTACAACTGGCATCGCCCACACGCTAGCCTTGACAAGAAACCACCGATCAGCCGTCTCGGCCTGACCGAGAACAACCTATTGAAGCTTCACAGCTAGCGGGGAGAGCAGCGGCGTCACGTCATCAACGGCCTGGGTGGCGACCCATGCCAGGACATTCTTTTCGAGGTGGACATGCGACAACGCCCGGTGCCGCAACACGTAGGCATCGGCTTTCAGCTTGAGGCGGTGACCGTCTGAGAACGCAATCACATAGCCCTCGACGTCCTGCAACGCGCGGCCATCGGCCATGAACGACTTGATGTCGTCGACCCGGCCGAAGTTCTCGACCAATCGAACCTTTCCGCGCTTGGCGATATCGGAAAGTTCGTCATGGGCAACGTAGCGTCCGGAGACGATTTCGCGGGCGGCCAGAAGCGTCAGTTTTGGCTCCTGGTAGTCAAGGACAATGCGGTTTTCAGGGCCGGTGTATTCGAACAGAGGCGTGCGGCCCTGTTCGATCTGTTCGCGGCATAGCTGCAAAACCTGGTCAGATGCCAGTGCCTGGGCGGCCTTGGCATGGTCGGTAACGCCCATCCGGGTCATGAAGACCAATTCGCCGTTCAGGATGGCTGGGTGAACCATCGTTCCGTCGAGCTTGTCCATGACGAGGTGATCCTGGGACCAGTCGATGTGATTTGGGTCCTCGCGTTCGCCGACATTGAAGAACTTGTGAAAGGGCCGGGCGATGATCCTGCCTGAGGCGTCAAACTTGAGCCCCCGGCATTGCAAAGTCACATCGCAAGAAAAGGTTCCGTCCTTTGTGAATACATAGTCGATCACCGAATGGTCGGGCCGCCGCGAAACGATGATGCCCTGGTCCTCGCGGATAAAGGGGAGCACGTCGTCAATCGACTCTATCGTTATTTCCATTACTGCTTCCAATACAAAAAAAGCGCCTGAGGATCCTCACGCGCCTGCCAAAACCAAAACTGGTTGTTTTTTCAGTTAGGGGCGCCGATGTCGATGGAGGTGGGCATACTCTTGCAATGCGGGTGCATGCGCACGCGCGCGGCCGCCTGCTGCAAAGCAAGCACCGTTGGCGTAAATCGAATTGCGTTTGATGACCGAAGGCATGAGGCGTCCTTGATTTCAATTGCGCAGGAGGAAAGAGAAATTGCCCGGCGATGTCAAGCAAACAACTCTGCTTTTCAAATTTCAGGGTTAGAGGCTTGTTAAAGCGACCGGGGCGGGAACAGCATTACTTGCGCTGCGATAGGAATGCCTTGAAGGCTTTCAGGGTGTCCTGGCTGACGTGGTGCTCGATGCCTTCAGCATCGCTATCGGCAATATCGGCGTCGATGCCCAGCGCGATCAGGAAGTCGCGAACGATCTCGTGGCGGCTGCGTGAGGTTTCGGCGAGCGCCCTGCCTTCCGGGGTGAGAAAAATCGAGCGGTAGGGCTTCGTGGTGACCAAGCCATCGCGTTGCAGGCGCTGAATGGTGTTGTTGACGGTGGCATTCGTGACCCCCAGCCAACCGGCCAGATCGACAACGCGAGCCTCTCCGGTTTCTTCGATCAGGTGGGCGATCAGCTCAACATAGTCCTCGGCCACCTCGGTTTGGTGAGCATCGCGGACCCGCTGGAACTTTTCAGCGTGGCGCCTGGCTTCCTGGGAAAGATCGTCTGAGGCGGTCATCTTGTTGCGGGCTCCTCAATGGCATTTCCCCTACGGACACATCTTAGCCTACTACAGCAAATCTTGAATTATGGGCTTTCGCGTAATGCGTGCTTGGGACTGCCTGGGTGGCTCTGGCAAGCGGCATTGCGTTTTTGTTCGCTTCCAGATGGCGCGGCGGATTGGCTGGACTTCTTGACATGGGTTTAGTCTGTGCTAACTTTCTATGTAAGGCAACAACTTTGTCGCATGGACTTATAGTTCGTTCGTCGGCGCAGCGGAGGATTGAAGCCTGCGACACCTGCAATCGACACGAGGTAACATGGGTTTGTCTGATAACAAGCAGCCGGGCACTGATCTGGCGAGACGGCGTTTTGGAAGTGCTGCCGTGTTGGGGGCTGTTGCAGTCTTTGCGCTGGCGGCTGCCGGCCTGTCGATCATCGCGCCGAACCTGGGGCCGTTTTCAGCGCCGCCATCCAAAGCCGCGGTTGAAGTACCGCTGAAGATCGTTGCAACGACCAGTATGCTTGCAGACGCTGCTCGCGCAATCGGAGGCGAGCGGGTTGAGGTGCGGGCTTTGATGGGACCAGGTGTCGACCCCCACGCTTACCGGCAGACGCGCACCGACATTGCAAGGTTGGTAAAATCCGATCTGGCGATTTGGAACGGTCTCTATCTGGAGGCGCAGATGGAGGATTTCTTTAAGGATCTTGCCAAGCACAAGACAGTCTTCGCGGCTGCCGAGATCGTCGACCGCGCCAAGTTGCTCGGCCATGAGGATTATGACGGCCGCCTCGATCCGCACGTTTGGATGGATCCGGATTTGTGGACGCAGGCGGTCGCGGGTGTGCGCGACCAGCTCATCGCGCTCGATCCGGCCGGCGAGGAAATTTATCGCCGCAATGGGCAGCGCTACCTGGAACAGATTTCGGCAGTCGCGAAGTATGCCAGAACGGTGCTGGAAACTGTTCCGGCAGGCAATCGTGTTTTGCTCACGGCGCATGATGCGTTCCGATATTTCGGCCGCGCTTATGGTTTTGAGGTGATTGGCATTCAGGGCATCTCGACGGAAAGCGAAGCCGGGCTCAATCGCATCAAGGTGCTTGTCGACATGCTGGTGGAGCGGAAAATCAGCGCGATATTTATCGAGAGCTCCGTTGCCGATCGCAACATACGGGCCTTGATTGAAGGGGCGGCTTCTCGCGGTCACAAGGTCGTCGTTGGTGGAGAATTGTTTTCCGATGCGATGGGATTGCCGGGCACCTATGAAGGAACCTACATCGGCATGATCGATCACAACGCCACGGTTATCACACGCAGCCTTGGAGGGGCGACAAAGAAGCGTGGCATGTCGGGAAAGCTGGCGGTGACCGGATGATCCAGGCGGGTGTCAGAGCGTTAAGGCGCGGTGCCGGTTTGCTATGGTTAGCCAGGGCGAGAAGCCAGCCCTCCACCGGCGCAGGGGCGCTCGATGCCTGTCCGTTGGCGATCAGCGGCCTTAGCGTTTCTTATGGCGAAAAACCTGCAATCTTTTCTGTCGACGTGGAGTTTCCCAGTGGATCGCTGATTGCGATTGTCGGGCCCAATGGTGCCGGCAAATCGACACTCTTAAAGGCGGCGTTGGGCATCATCCCGAAACTGTCGGGCCGGGTGGAGGTGTTTGGCAAGTCGATTGACGATGCGCGTGGCAACGTCGCCTACGTTCCGCAAAGGGCCAGTGTCGACTGGGATTTCCCCGCCCGTGTCATTGATGTCGTGATGATGGGCCTCTACCGGACCATGGCTCTGTTCGCCTTGTTTGGTAGTGCCGAGCGCCAACGGGCGATGGCGTGTCTGGAGCGCGTCGGCATGGCCGACTTCGCCGATCGCCAAATCGGCCAATTATCAGGCGGGCAACAGCAGCGCGTTTTCCTGGCACGGGCGTTGGCACAAGATGCGGATCTCTATTTGCTGGACGAACCGCTCGCCGGTGTCGATGCAGCGACCGAAAGGGCGATCATGGATGTCCTCAAGGGCCTCAGGGAAGAAGGCCGGACGGTTGTATGCGTGCACCATGACCTGGCGACCGTTCGCGACTATTTCGACCAGATTGTTTTCGTCAACGTGCGCAAAATTGCCAGTGGCCCGGTGGAAGACGTGTTCACCGATGAGAACCTGCAAAAGACCTACGGCGGGCGGCTTGCTGCGACGCATATCGACAAGCTACGTGTGGCGGCGGAGTGAGGTGTCTAACCAGTGTCGCAGTTCGTCGAAGCCTTGTTATTGCAGTCGGGATACAACGCGGCACTGGTGACGATCGGTGCGGCACTCCTGGGACTGGTCGCCGGTGGGGCGGGCACCTTCATTTTCCTTCGTAAACGCGCGCTGGTCAGCGATGCGGCTGCCCATGCCACACTGCCTGGTGTTTGTCTGGCGTTCATGGCGATGGTGGCGTTTGGCGGCGACGGGCGCAGCCTCACAGGCCTCATTGTGGGGGCGACGCTTTCGGCTGGGTTGGGGTTGTATCTGGTCGAGTGGATCGCCCGGTCGACGCGGTTGCCTGAAGATGCCGCCATCGGGGCCGTTTTGTCGGTATTTTTCGGGTTCGGCATCGTTCTACTGACTTTCATCCAGACAATGACGGCAGGACGGCAGGCCGGACTTGAAGGGTTTCTGCTCGGGTCTACGGCGGGAATGCTGTTTGGCGAAGCTGTAACAATTGCGGTGGCCGGGTGTGCGGCGGCGCTTGCGTTGTTTGTGATGATACGGCCGATGACGCTGGTCTCATTCGATCCCGAGTTTGCTGCCACGACCGGGATCGACGTGCGTCTGACAGATCTGGCAATGATGGCGCTGGCATTGGTAGTCACCGTTGTCGGGCTCAAGATCGTCGGACTGGTGCTGATCGTGGCGCTGTTGATCATTCCTCCGGCAACCGCGCGCTTTTGGACAGAGCGGGTCGACCATCTGGTTTTGATCGCAGGCGCTGCTGGCGGGTGCGCAGGATACGTGGGGGCTGCGCTGTCGGCTGCTATCGCGCAGATGCCGACGGGGCCGATCATCGTGCTGACAAGCTTTGCTTTGTTCGCGCTGTCGTTGCTGTTTGCGCCCTCCCGCGGGGTGGCCGCATCGCTTTACAGGCATCGGAGTTTTGAAATCCGGGTACACAGGCGACAGGGTCTGTTGGCCATGGCACGGGGCGAGGCGATCTACGATCACTTCACATTAAGGGTCCTGAGGCGGGCTGGCCTGATGCGCGCTGACGGCGTTGCAACGGCAAAGGGACTTGAGGCTGCAGATAAGGCGCTGCGCGATGAAGCGCGTTGGGAGATTGCCCGGCAAACCCATGATGAGGAAGCGGCAGTCGGTCGGTACGATGGGCTGACACCGATAGAGGATGTTTTTACGGTCGATGAGATCGCCATGATCGATCGCCGACTTCGCGAACGGACCGGGGGGGCGCACTGATGGGGACGGAATTCGTTCAACTCAGTCTGATGCCGATGCTGATCGGGGTCCTTGCCGCCGTTGCGTGCGCGCTGCCAGGCAATTTTTTGTTGCTGCGGCGGCAGGCATTGATCGGCGATGCCATTAGTCATGTGGTCCTGCCCGGCATCGTCGTCGGCTTCCTGGTGACCGGCAGCATAACGGCCTGGCCGATGATGATCGGTGCTGCTTTCGCTGCAGTTCTTTCGGTGGTGTTGATCGAAGCGATCAAACGGCTTGGCAGGATCGAAGCGGGAGCGGCCATGGGTGTGGTGTTCACATCCATGTTTGCTGGTGGGGTCGTCTTGTTGGAGCAAAGCGACACCAGCAGTGTGCACCTGGATGTCGAGCATGCCCTTTACGGAAACATGGAGAGCCTGATCTGGCTGGCGGCCGATGGCTGGGGCTCACTGATTGATTGGGCCGCACTGCGCGAAATGCCCTCCCAGGCCCCGCGGCTCGCCGTCGTCCTGGTGCTGGTGGCCGCTTTCGTCTTCACCTTCTGGAAAGAGCTGAAAATATCGACATTCGATGAGGGCTATGCGCTGTCGCTTGGCATTCCCGCGTTGGCGCTGGGGTTCGCGCTTGTCGTTGTCACGGCCATTGCGGCGGTGGCGGCTTTCGATGCGGTCGGCTCGATCATCGTTATCGCGATGTTCATCTGCCCGCCGGCCGCCGCCCGGCTGATGACGGATGACCTTTGGGTGCAGGTCGCCTGGAGCGTTGGCTTCGCAGTTTTATCGGCGGTGTTGGGATATCTTCTGGCTGGCTACGGGCCGTTGTTGGCAGGCTTTGACCATGCGGTCAGTGCGGCTGGCGGGATTGCGACCGTCTCGGGGCTGATCCTGGCGGCGGCCTGCCTTGTGGGTCCGAAGCGAAAACGCGTTGGTGTGGTTCGCGAAGGTTGAGCGCCGGCGGGGGCGTGGACGTGGGCGGCAACACTGGCGTCTTCATGAGCCCGGCTGGCAGTGCTGCTTCAGGCGGGCCTCGATTTCGGGCGAGACGAATGCACTAACGTCGCCGCCCATCTTGGCGATCTGACGGACCAAGTTCGCAGCGATATGGCGCACCTGCGGGGAGGCTGCAACAAACACCGTTTGAATGTCGGGTGCCATGGCACCATTCATTCCGGCCATTTGCATTTCGTAGTCGAAGTCGGTGCCATCGCGCAGACCGCGGAATATGACTGTGGCACCTTCGGCGCGAGCGGCATCGACGGCCAGATTTCCAAATGTCGTGATATCGATTTCGGTGCCCGACTTATCGGCTATGAGCAAGGTTTCTGAGCGGAGCATCTCGACGCGTTGATCGACGTCGAACAGGGGCGATTTGGTCGGGTGAAGGCCGACCCCGATGACCAGCCGGTCCACCAGTTCAGCGGCCCGTGCGATAACGTCGGTGTGCCCGAATGTAACGGGATCAAAGGAGCCGGAGTAAAAACCTATGCGCGCCATTGTTGTCCTCAGTTCTACCTGCTCACCGCTTTGACGATTCAAAGTCGGCAGGTGTTCCTGCTTAGCGGTTTGACTTTACGGCGTCGAGGCAGTTTGCCAGATTAGAATAGAACGCCAAGGATCGGGGCCAGAGCGTTGATTGGGCCGGCGGTCGACAATAGGGAGTTTCAGGATGGATATTACCAGGCGGAATGCGTTGATGTTGCCGGTTGGCCTGGGTGCGCTGGGTCTTCTTCCGCAGTCGGCTGCCGGAGAGGGCGAGTTGCCGCTGAATGACGATGGGCTGCATACACAGCCGTGGTTTCACACCTCATTCCTTGATTTGAAGGAAGACGCGCAGGAAGCCCACGACGCGGGTAAATCATTCGTGATCCTGTGGGAGCAGCGTGGCTGCCCGTATTGCCGGGAACTGCACCGGATCAACCTGGCCGACAAGGAATTGTCCGGATACATCCAGCAAAACTTTGTTGTGTTGCAGCTCAACCTTTATGGCGCCCGCACCGTGACGGATTTCGATGGCAAGGAAATGGAGGAACGCGAACTGGCGCGGCGATGGAGAGTTAATTTCACGCCGACGATCAGCTACTTTGCCGGCGATCCTGAAAAATACGCGGCCAAGGATGGTGGCGCCCTGGAGGCATGGCGGCTCATTGGCTACTGGAAGCCGTTCCACTTCAAATCATCGTTCGTCTATGTCGAGACGGGCGGCTATGCCAGCGAACCCAATTTTCAGAAATGGCTGACTGAGCGCCGTGAGGCGTTGAAGGCCAAAGGCGAAAAGGTCGACATCTGGTAGGGAGCCGGCCTGCGTTCGAACGAAACAGGCGCGCAACCCAGAAAAAAAGAAAGGCCCGGTCGGATGACCGGGCCTTCAGCTTGTTGGGTCTGTGGTGTCGACAAACCTTACTTGAGGGGCTCCATCGCAGTCCTGCGGTTGAACAGGTTGAAGCGATATCCAACGTGTGCACTGACGAGCAGGGGATCCAGGTCGAAGTCGGTCGTCAACTGGTTGCCACCGCCCAGGCCGATGGTGGCTTCAGAGTCGAGCCACGTGTAGCGGACGTCTGCGCCGGCATACAAACCACCGCCCAATTCAACGTCGAAGCCGCCTTGGAGGCTGAAGCCGAATGCCGAGTCGATATCCAGGCTGGTGCCGATTGCCTCTGGTGATTCATCGAAGAAGTGAATGTACTGAACGCCAGCGCCGACATAGGGCTTGATGCCCTTGATGCCGTCGAAGTGGTATTGCAGCGACAGGATCGGCGGGAAGATCATGGTCTCACCCAGCTCGACGCCGGCCAGTGGGCCCTTGCCCTCAATACCGTGCTGAGCAAAGCAGCAGAACAGTTCCACACCGATGTTCTTGTTGACGAAGTATGTCAACGTCAGCGACGGGACCCAGGAATCGTCGACTTCGGCAATGTCGCCACCCAATCCAGGAACCGGGACACCATTAAGGTTGATGCCGTCGAATTCGGAGTTCGGCAGGACGCCTGTCACACCGGCTTTGATCATGAAGTCGCCGTTGTAGTCGCCAGCCAAGCTGGGGCTCGCTGCTGTGATGGTGGCGGCGGCTGCAAGTGCCGCAGCGGCTGCAATGCTCTTTAAGATGCTCATAGTTTCTATTTCCCTCTTCCCCTATCGAGATGGCCTCGATTGGTCGACTCGAATTCTGTGAACATAAAAGAGCAGGAATCGCGCTCACGGGACGAGTCTGGAAGTGCCGAAATTCCTGATGATGATCAGTGCCAACACAGGTGTCAGGCCATTGTTGCGGGGCCGACACACCGTTTTTGATCTATGTCAACTGCCATCTTGGGCAGCCTGTCGGGAGCCGTTTGACTTCCGTCGCAAGGCGTTGCTTGGCGGCTTGTGTGCTGTGGCACTTCAGCGCGTTCGGCGAAGTTGTTGACAATGATCAAACCCGATGAGCCCGGCGGCTGTCAGTCTTTGTCCCGTTAACGGAGCCCTATTTTGAGGGTCCGGGAAGGCAACAGATGACAATCGAGCAAAACGACAGACCGGCCATTCGTGCACAAGCATTAGGCTCGGGATCAGGGGTGAATTTCTCCGGCGGTGCGAAAGGCGTTCGCACGCTGTCTACGGATCTGGAATTCAAATCGGTGTTCGACCGGCTTGGCGTCGCCGTCAAGGCGCGCAAGAGCCAGATTCTGGATCTGGGCAAGGGAGCCGATACGACGCTATACCTTGTACACAGCGGTGTCTTGATGCTTTCAGCCGATGGCGCGAATGAGCGCCGGCAAATGTTGATGCTGCTTTATCCAGGTGATGTGTTTGCTTCAGACTTGGCGCCTCCACTTGAGGGTATCGGACTGACGGCCCTGACGGATGCGAAGCTACGCCGATTGCGCACGAGCACCCTGATCGAGACGTCGGCAGACGCTGAGATCGTAAAAACCCAACTGGTACACCGCTATAGTGAACTGAATGCCCGCGCCGGTCTTCATGTTGTGCGGCTTGCCTCATTGTCGAGCGAAGCGCGCGTGGCGGCATTTATCCTTGAGATCGGCTTGCGGATGGGGCGGATCAGTAATGATTCACTGTCATGCGAACTGCCGCTGTCTCGACAGGACATCGCCGATTATCTTTCGCTGAATGCCGATACGCTGAGCCGTATCATGACGCGTCTCAAGTCCCGCGACATGGTCGCAACGGTTGGGCGGAGCCGGGCCATAATCAAGAGCGTGAAGCAGTTGTGCAATTTCGTGCCGATATGTGCGGCGACGTTTGCGCTGCATGGCGGTCCGGATACCGGCGAATGCCCTCACTGAGTTCTTCAACAGCCTGCTAGGGGGGCGCTGCCCCCCTTTTGTTGTTCACTGATCAAGCAAGCCGACGACACAGCTATTTCCATTTGCTGGGTTTTGGGGTCTGCCCCAGACAACCCGGCAAACGGAATCAGGCATCAGTCCTCTCGATCGGGCTCGTCTTCAGGTGATTGGGTTGGCGATGCGGTGCCATCGGGTGCCGGCGCTGTTGTGGCATCGTCTGAGGCTTCACCGGCGGTCTGGGCCGGGGTTGCGTCAGATGCGGCGACTGCGCCGTCGACACTTGCAGCGTCATCGCCGCCATCGCTATCGCCATCGCCATCGCCATCGTCGCCGTTTTCACCGACGTCGCGAATGCGTTCCACCGATACGACACGCTCATCTTCGTCGGTTCGGAAGATGCGCACGCCTTGAGTATTACGCCCGGCGATTCGAACTTCGTCCACTGTGGTGCGGATGATCTGGCCGGCGTTGGTCACCAGCATGATCTGGTCGCTGTCTTCAATCGGGAATGAAGCTGCCAGCTTGCCGTTCCGGTCGTTGGCGACCATGGCGACGATGCCTTTGCCGCCACGGCCTGATGTGCGGAATTCATACGACGAACTGCGCTTGCCAAATCCGCGCTCGGAGACTGTGAATACGAACTGCTCGCGCTCTGCCAACTCGTTGAAACGCTCGGGAGACAATTCGGTCGCGTCGGTTTCGGCCTCTTCTTCGGGTTCGGGCGACGCGGTGGGCGCCTCTTCTTCGTCTTCGCCACCCATTTGCGCTCGCCGGGCTGCGGCGGCCAACTTGATGTAGGTGGCGCGTTCTGCGGGCGTGGCGTCCATTGGCGACAGGATCGCCATAGAGATCAGGTGGTCGTCTTCGGCCAAGCGAATGCCTCGCACGCCGATCGAATCGCGGCCCTTGAAAACGCGGACGTCTTCGACCGGGAACCTTATGCATTGCCCTTTCGCAGTCGTCATGAGGACGTTATCGCTCGGGCGGCAGACACAAACGTCAATGATGCGGTCGCCCTCTTCCAGCTTCATGGCGATCTTGCCATTGCGATTGATGTTCTCGAAGTCGCCCAGCGCATTGCGCCTCACATTGCCCGACTGGGTCGAGAACATGAGTTGTAGTTCCGCATAGGTTTCGGTGTCTTCGGGCAGCGGAAGAATTGATGAAATCCATTCGCCCTGCTCAAGGGGCAGCAGATTGACCAGGGCCTTGCCAATCGATTGCGGCGTGCCCGCGGGAAGCCGCCAGACCTTCATGCGGTAGCACATGCCGCGCGAGGAGAAGAACAAGACGGGCGTGTGGGTCGAGGCTATGAAGATCTGGGTGACGAAGTCCTCGTCGCGCGTGTTGAGCCCGGAGCGCCCTTTGCCGCCTCGGCGCTGGGCGCGATATGTGGCAAGCGGAACGCGCTTGATGTAGCCCTTGTGGGTGACCGTCACCACGCAGTCTTCGCGCTGGATTAGATCTTCATCATCGACCTCGCCCTCGATCTCGATGATCTCGGTTCGGCGAGGAACCGCGAATTGCTCGCGGATTTCGGTGAGTTCCTGCTTGATGATGTCGACGATGCGAAGCCTGGAGGCCAGGATCTCAAGATACTCTTTGATCTCTTCGCCGATCTTGCGCAGTTCATCGCCGATTTCATCTCGGCCCAGGGCCGTGAGCCTAGCAAGGCGTAGTTCGAGGATGGCCTTGGCTTGTTCTTCCTACAGCTTGTAGGTGCCGTCTTCCTGGACCTTGTGGCGGGGGTCGGCGATCAGTTCGACCAGTGGCGCAATATCACGAGCCGGCCAATCGCGCTCCATCAACTGCTCTTTGGCAGCCGCAGGAGATGGCGCCCGGCGAATGAGGTTGATGACCTCGTCGATGTTGGCGACAGCGATCGCCAGACCAACGAGTACGTGGGCGCGGTCGCGGGCCTTGTTGAGCAGGAACTTGGTGCGCCTTGTCACCACGACTTCGCGGAAGGCGGTGAAGGCCTGCAGCATGTCCTTCAGGTTGAGCTGCTCGGGTCGGCCGCCGTTGATCGCCAGCATGTTGGCGCCAAATGATGTCTGGAGGTCGGAAAAACGCCAAAGCTGGTTGAGGACAACCTCGGGCACGGCATCGCGTTTCAATTCGATCACGATGCGCATACCGTCGCGGTTGGATTCATCCCAGATGTCGGAGATGCCCTCGATTCGCTTGTCGCGCACGAGGTCGGCGATCTTCTCGATCAGGACGCGCTTGTTGACCTGATAGGGTATGGCATTGACGATCAGCGCATTGCGGTCCTTACGGATTTCTTCAACGTCGACCTTGGCACGCATCATGATCGAGCCGCGGCCGGTGTTGTAGGCGTTATGGATGCCCATGCGCCCGAGGATCAGGGCGCCAGTTGGAAAGTCGGGGCCGGGGATGATCTCGGTCAGCTCGGCGATGTTGATCTCGGGGCGGTCGAGAACGGCAAGACAGCCGTCGATCACTTCGCCAAGGTTATGGGGCGGAATGTTGGTCGCCATACCCACAGCAATACCGCCGGCGCCATTGACCAACAGGTTGGGGTATTTGGCAGGAAGGACGCTTGGTTCCTGTTCGGAACCATCGTAATTCTCCTGAAAATCGACGGTATCCTTGTCGAGATCGTCGAGCAGGGTTTCGGCGACCTTTTGCAAACGGCACTCGGTGTAGCGCATGGCCGCTGGCGGGTCGCCGTCGATCGAGCCGAAGTTACCTTGCCCATTGATCAGGGGCAGGCTCATTGAGAAGTCCTGCGCCAGGCGAACGAGGGCATCGTAAATGGCTGAGTCGCCGTGCGGATGCAGCTTGCCCATCACATCGCCGACAACGCGCGCGGACTTTTTGTAGGGCTTGTTCCAGGCCAGCCCCATTTCACCCATGGTGTAGAGGATGCGGCGGTGGACGGGTTTCAAGCCATCGCGAACATCGGGTAGCGCGCGCGAAACGATGACGCTCATCGCGTACTCAAGGTACGAGCGCTTCATCTCGTCGGTGATGGACACCGGACGTATGTCGTGCGGGCCGCCCGCGTCATCGCCGGGCGTATTCGAGTTATCAGCCAATCTTCAGGTATCCGCGAGAAGTTCAATGGAAGGCGGGAGGCGCAAACAAACCAACAAAGTAGGCCACGAACGGCCTTTGGGCCGCTCCTTAAACCGCATGTCGAGTCATGTATACTTAGCGCATCATGCCCCGGTGCCGCAATGTTGCCCCACTTGCCGTCAGCAAGCCATCCCCAGATTGTATTTTTTGTCGATATTTCCGCCGGTTATGTTGACGCAGGGGGTAGGTGTGTGTGTTGACTTGCTCGCGTCACAGATAGGGGGTAGTTCAGCGGGCAATCCTGGACGCGCGGCTTCCGCCTGAGTTATGGCATGGCAGGCCAAACGGGCAGGGTGCGGGCGTTTGGGCTGGCCGCTGGCGAAAATAGCCTGGCAGACTACCGTTTCGATTTCGAATGGGATGGAGGAATTATCCGTATGAAACTACTCAAGACGTTTGCTGCTGCATTGGTCGTGGCAGCTTTTGCCGGCCCAACACTTGCCGCCGATCCGGCAGCCGACGGCGCGGCGATCCCGCCCAACACCTTTATCGAATCGCAGCCTGAAGCACACTATCTCGCAAAGGACGTGCTTATCGGCGCCAAAGTGCAAGGCTCGGATGGTAAGATTATCGGCGATATCGAGGACGTGATCCTGAACGACTGGAACCGGGTCCAGGGTGTCATCATGGGCACCGGCGGATTCCTGGGCGTCGCGGAGAAGCGTGTTGGTGTCAACCTGGGTGCTCTCGAATTCCAGGAGAAGGATGGCAAGCGAGTGGTCGTGCTGCCCAACGTCAACCGGGAAATGTTGAAAGGGGTTTCAGCGTTCAAGAGGGCGGAACCGAAGAAGTCGCTGTTGGAACGCGCCATGGAGAAGGCCCGCGAATTGACCGACAAGTCGACCGAGTCTGCCAAGGATGCATACGCTAAGGCAAAAGAGAAGGCTGGTCCGGCCCTTGAAAAGGCCAAGGAAGCAGCCGGCTCGGCTTATGAGAAAACGAAAGAGGCTGCCGGCAAGGCCTACGAGAAGACCAAAGAGGCCGCAGGCAAAGCTTACGAGAAAGCCAAAGAGGCTGCTCAGCCCAAGGAAGCTCCGACAACGCAGTAAACCCGCAAACCTGATCACTGTTTAGAGAACCCGCAGCTTGACGGCTGCGGGTTTTTGTTTGCCCGCAAAAATTGGTTCAAATCCCAACGACTGGTGAAACTGTTAATAAAGTCCTTACGGCTACCTTGAGCCGAATGATCCCGGCCCGATCTGTTGTGAGACGGCCGTTGGCGGGCAATATCTCAGGTGGTGGCAGCGTTCATGAGTGTTCCGGAACTCACAGGCAAAACGACACGGGCAGACGGCATCGAAGAGCGTCCGACGTATGACTTCGGCGTGCCTGAGAGCTTCTCCAATTCGGATTCAGCCATCAGCGGTGCGGTATTCAACGTCCTCGATTATGGCGCCAAGTCCGATCCCGATTTCAACAACCAGCCGGCCATCCAGGCTGCCATCGATGCAGCCAATGAGGCGGGCGGCGGTGTCGTCTATATTCCGCCCGGTACGTTCGGGATTGCGGCCAGCCCAGATGGCTACGGCAGCATTCACGTCGACAGCAATGTCTACCTGCAAGGCGCGGGCATGGGCGAAACCGTCCTCCGACTGGTCGATGGGCACGATGGTACGGTCACCGGGCTGGTGCGCTCACCATGGGGTGAAGAGACTACGAACTGGGGCGTTGCCGACCTTACAATCGACGGCAACATGGCCAACACGTCGGGACAGGTCGACGGGTTTTTCACGGGCCCTGAACCCGGCCAAACGATCTCCGACCAGGACGTCTTCGTTGCCCGCGTCGAAATTACCGGCGTTTCGCGCTACGGCTTCGACCCGCATGAACTCACCGAGAGACTGACCATTCAGGACAGCGTCGCGCATCACAACGGCGTCGACGGATTTGTTCTCGACATGATCGTTGAAGGCAACATCTCAGGCAACGAGAGCTTCGAGAATGGCCGTCACGGTTTCAACATCGTGACGACCTCGCAGGATCTGCTGTTGTCCAACAACGTCAGCCACGATAACGGCGGGGCCGGTTTCGTCGTGCAACGTGGTTCGGAGATTATCGAAAGCCCGTCGATCATCACGTTTTCGGGTGGGGAAAGCTATAACAACGGGCGCGAAGGTGTCCTGGTCCAGTTCTCCGACCATGTCACGGTCGAGGGGATGGAGATCCACCACAACGGCATGCAGGGCGTGAGGTTGTTTGGCGCGTCGAATTCGACTGTCGAAAACAACAAAATCCATGACAACTCCCAGGCCAGGGATCAGGGCTACTCGGAAGTCGAAATCGAGAGCTATCAGCCTGAAAATGCAGGCCCCGGCAATCCAGCCTATGACGCATCGGGCAATACGGTCAGCGGCAACGCGATCTTTGCTGAAGGTGAGGTTCGCGCCAGTTACGGTGTCGAAGAAATCGGCGTTGATTTCACTGCCAATGACATCTCCGGCAACTCTGTCTCCGGCATGCAGCGCGGGGCGCAGATTGAAGATGGCGGATCGTTCAAGCAAATTGACGGACAAGACGAGGGGGGCCACGTCGTTGGGACGAGTGGTGACGACCGGATCACGGGCAGCTCGCAGAATGCCTCCGAGCTTTATGGCAAGAACGGCAATGACGAAGTCGCCGGCGGGGCGGGTCACGACCTGCTCCATGGCGGCAAGGGCGATGATGTCCTGGTCGGGGGTAGTGGCGACGACCTGGTTCGGGGCGGATCGGGCGATGACGTTTTAATCGCCGGTTTGGGCAATGACGACTATCGCGGCGGTTCGGGCGTCGACGTTTTGAGCTATGCGGCGTTGGGCGATGGCGTCGATCTGAATGCCAGCACCAAGACAGCATCAACGTCCAGCGGTTCTGACAAATTCTCCTCGATCGAGGTTTATCAGGCCACCGAATTTGCCGACACCATCCGCGGCTCGGACAAAAACGAAGTCTTCATCGCCAACGGCGGCGACGATGTTATCCGCTCGGCAGGTGGGCGCGACACGCTAGCCGGCGGCGAGGGCAACGATACGTTCCAATACTTCGGGCGCGACGTGGTCAAAAGCGATGGCACGCATCGCGGCGTCGATGCGATCATGGATTATGAGGCCGGCGACATTATCGATGTCAGCGACATTGCCAGAGGCGATGCAGGGCGGATCAAGCTTGTATCCAACGACGATGGCGGACTGATCGTTCGCGCTGTGATCAACGGCCAGGAAGTCGACGTCGTTGAACTCGTCGGTGTCGAAGATCCTGCCGACGTTCGATTTGAATTGGGAACCCATCCCGATGCCGACCGCAAGTTGATGGGGACAGACGGTGATGACACCCTGCTTGGGGCCGGTGGCAAGGATGAACTCCACGGCGGGGCTGGCAACGACCTGATCAAGGGCAGTGGCGGCAATGACCGGCTCTTTGGCGAAGCCGGTGCCGACACCATTCTGGGCGGCGCGGGCGACGATGCGATCAACGGCGGTGCTGGCAACGATTTATTGCGCGGCGGCGATGGCAACGATGGGTTCTTTGCCGGCGGCGGCGACGATATCGTCAAGGGAGAGCGCGGCAATGACACGATCTTTGGCGATGGCGGCAACGACACCATCTCGGGTTCGAGCGGCACAGACAAGCTTTACGGTGGCTCGGGACGCGACCACCTCCTGGGTGGCGGGCAGAACGACCAGTTGTTTGGCGGCAATGACGACGATGTGCTGGAAGGAAACTCGGGCGACGACGTTGTCAATGGCGAAGCGGGCAACGATCACCTGAAGGGCCAGAGCGGCAACGATATCCTGGACGGCGGTTTAGGCGATGACGTCATTTCGGGCGGTTCGGGCCATGACCACATCTATGCAAGCGTGGGGGCTGATATCTATGATGGTGATGGCGGGATCGATACGCTCGATTTCTCCCGCATCGACAGCGGTGTTTCTGTCAATGCCAGTTCGAAGACCGCCAGTGGTCCGGTCGGATTGTCGTTCGACAGCATCGAAAGCTACATCGGCACGGCGCATGACGATACGTTCCGTGGCAGCGACCGCAACGAGGCACTTGATGGCGGAGAAGGCAGCGATCTCATTCGCAGCGCTGGCGGCAGCGATCTGGTCACCGGCGGTGCTGGCAATGACGTATTCCAGTATTCGCGACGTGATATCCTCGATGGCAACGGCGAGCACCGTGGCGTCGACCTGATCACCGACTATCAGGTTGGCGATGTCATCGACCTGACCGATATCGGCCTGAAGGATGACGACGGGCCGCGTCTGGTTGAGAGCGAAAACGGCCTGACGGTGATGGCGACGATCGATGGTAGTGAAGTTGCCGTGCTCGAACTGGAAGGCCTGACGAAGGGCGACCAGGTCACGTTCGGATCAGCCGACGACATTTTTGCTGCGTAACACTGCGGCGCGGTGGCGGGCCGCTTTTTCAAACCCGGGACTAGTCTACTGCGGCAGCTTGATTACGAACACCTTGCCGCCTAACCCGTGCACCTTGTCGTGAGCACGGATGTGGAGTTCGGTTACGCCGTCGGGGACGACAACGCCTGACAACTGCCGGGTGAAGGGTTGCTCGTTGACATGGGGGTGGGCGAGGACACGGGTTCCCAGTACAGTACCGTCAGGGCTTAACACCTCGAACCTGTCCGCGTAGTGCTTCCAGCCCTCATCGGCGTGGCGGACCGTGGCCGAAACCGTGTAGCGGCCATCACTCTGGCGCTTGGCGGTCGCCTCCACGACATCGGCCTTTCCTGCCATTGCGGCACAGGGTACGAACAGTATCATCAGGGCGCTTATGATTCGCGGGGCGATTGACGTCGTCTTGGTTCGCAGCACAATAGTCTTCCTTTGCCTTGTCCATCGTGAAATAGCGTCGATTACCGCAAACCGCAGAGGTTTGGCGGCGGTCTACAGAACATATCTTTCAGAATTAGGAGCGCACAACCGTGGCAGCAGCAGGATCAACCGGGGTCGTCCTGGTCGCTTTGGGGGCCAACCTGGGTATCGCGGTAGCGAAGTTTACAGCGGCCGCGTGGACTGGGTCTTCAGCAATGTTTTCTGAAGCGATCCACTCGCTGGTCGACAGCAGCAACCAGGGGCTGATGCTATTCGGTATCAAACGCTCGGCGCGCCCGGCCGATGAAAAACATCCATTCGGCTATTCCAAGGAACTCTATTTCTGGAGCTTCGTGGTCGCGATTGTTTTGTTTTCGCTGGGAGCCGGGTTTGCGATCTATGAGGGTATCCATAAGGTCATGGACCCGCACAAGATCGAACATGTGAACATCATCTATGCGGTGCTGGGCGTGGCGATCCTGCTTGAGGGTTATGCCACTTACAAGGCGTATAAGGAATTCAACAGGCGACGGCGGGGGAGAGGGTTCCTGACGGCTCTGCGGCAATCGAAGGACCCGGCACTGTTTGCAATTTTGCTGGAAGACTTCGGCGCCATCCTCGGTCTGATTGTCGCCGGTATCGGTGTTACGGTCGCCGATCAGATGGGCATCGCCGAAGCCGACGGTATCGCATCGATCGTGATCGGCATCATCCTGGCTTGCATTGCCGTGTTCATGGCCATCGAAATCAAGGCTCTGATCGTCGGCGAAGCTGCCGACGTTGCAACGCAGCGCGGCATATTTGAAATCGTCGCAGCCGAGCGAGGAGAGGACAGGCCGATCCTGGCAATCAACGAAATCCGCACGATGCATCTTGGCCCGACCGACATTCTGGTGGCAGCAAGTGTGGATTTTCGCGACGGATTGGCCTCAGAGGAAGTCGAGGCCACGACTGAAAGGCTGGAAACGCAGATCAAGGCACGCTTCCCCGATGTCAGGCGGCTGTTCCTCGAAGCCCAGTCGGTCGATGCTCATGCCGCTGCATTGGCTGATGAGGCCGATCATGAGGCCGAGCGTTCGGGGGCCGATCCGAAAGACGTCAAGGCAGGCCTTGAGGAAGCGATCGAAAGCGGGGTCGGCAGCAAAATGTCTCCGGGAGATGCCCAGAAGCAGACGACGCTGGTTACCGCAAGACCGAAAAGTCGGAAAGGGCGGAAGAGGGCGCGACGAAACAAGGGGTGAGATGAGGGCGTACGGAGAGCTCTTGTGTACTTTTGGTGTGCGCCCCTTGCATGTTCGGAAAGTGCGAATCCGTCAGCATCTGTTTGTCTCCTGGAGGGTGGCCACCCTCCAGGAGACGGGCGGAGCGGATCGTGTGCCCCTTGGTGCCAGGCACCGTGGGTGAGCTGGATGGCACGGCATTGAGAAGGACTGTTGGAGGATTCCTCGAGGCGTGTCCTGGATCCCGCCCTCCAGCGGGACGACGGATGTTGGGAGACACGACGTTGCCCCCCAAAATTACTTGAAAATCAATGTGTTCCGGATCAACAGCAATCGACAAACGGTCGTGCTATTCGAGCCATTGACCGATCACTTCATTGTTTTTCCGGACAGCCGTGACTTGTGGGAGAGGGGGCTGTCCGGTAGCTGTAGAACAAGCGCGGGCGAGGAGTCTCGCTGGTTGATAGAAAAAGGGGCTGGATCGCTGATCCGGCCCCTTTTTTATCATTGAGTTTCGGCCTGGCTTCATCCTCGACCAAGCGCGCAATAAGCGCGTTGCAGGTTGGGGATGACGAAGTGAGGAGGTCGATCAGAACGGGATTTCGTCGTCCAGCGACTTGTCGAAGTTACCACCGCCTGAGGTGCCGCCGCCCTTCGAACTGCCGCCGCCGCGTTGGTCGTCGTATCCGCCGCCACCTGAGCTGCCATAATCGGACTGGCTGTTGTCACTCATACCTGCTGAAGCTCCGCCGCCGCTACGGCCGTCAAGCATATGCAAAGTGCCATTGAAGCCTTGCAAGACGACTTCGGTGGAATAGCGGTCCTGGCCGTCCTGGCCCTGCCATTTGCGGGTCTGGAGCTGGCCTTCGATGTAAACCTTGGAGCCTTTGCGCAGGTACTGTTCGGCGACCTTGCACAGGCCCTCATTGAAGATGGCAACGGAGTGCCACTCGGTCTTTTCGCGGCGTTCGCCGGAATTCTTATCGCGCCACGATTCGGATGTAGCGATGCGCAGGTTGGCGATGGGGCGGCCATCCTGCGTGCGGCGGATTTCCGGGTCGCGGCCGAGATTTCCAACCAGAATGACCTTGTTTACTGAACCAGCCATAAATCGGCTCCTTTATATTCATTGGGCCGTGCGGCAAGTGATGGCACGGCATTCGGGCGGCACAACATCGGGGCTGTGGCTTGGATTGGTCGACACAGCGGCTGAGCAATAGACCTCGACTCATCACTTCCAAGGCGCGCACAGTTGATTCCTTGGCCGCCACCCTAATCGGTTGTGCAGGCCACTGAAGCGCTCAACGGGGTTTGTCCACGGCTTCCTTTGCCAGACGCATCGCTGCCGGGCCAAACCGTTGCAATGTTCGCGACGTATGCCAAACAACATGCGTTCCGCCTTTGTTCCATTCTAGGCGAGTTTGGTTGAATAGGCAAGGGAGGGTGAGCGGCCCCGGCCCGTTGCCGTTGTTTGTTGGGCGATCAGCGGTCGCGACTTCGATCGGCCGTCGTTTGCAGTTCGCGTACCACGCGGGCAGGCACACCCTGGGCTGCGATGCATTCTTCGCCACTCAGGCGCTCATCGATCACGGATAGGTCGCCGCGGAACTGCGGCGCTATGGCGCGCAAGGCCACGCCGGTCGCTACTGCTCCGTTGATCCAGCGAACACGGCAGACCATGGTCTCCAAGTGCTCGGTCAATTGCTGGCCATAGAACGTGGAAGCCGCCAACGCAGGTGGGGGGTCAGCGAAAGCGTCAGGATCGCCTGCTCCCACAGGCTGGGGCGCGGGGACGGCTGCGGCCGAGGAAGACGAGTTGCCGATCAGTGCCCGCCAGTTTTGTTGCTGGGGGTCGCTTTCCCAGGCATTCATGATCTTCTTGTCGAGCAGCTTGGCCAGGGACTCGGTAACCCGACGCTCCAGGCGCTGGCTATCCAATGCGGCAATTGCCTTTTGCAGGCTCTTTGCCGCTGCGTCAGCAATGGGTTGGATCTTGACGCCGTCGAAATCCAGAAGGTCAACTGCGGAGGGTGAGGGCGGCCCGGTCATCCAGATCTTGGCTGATCTGAAATCGGCGGCGGTCAGCTTGGCACCTGTAAAGTCGGCACCTTGGACGTGCGCTTTATAAAGGCTGGCGGCCTCAAGGTCTGCGCCCTCTAACAGGGCCCCTTCCAGGCGCGCATAGTCCAGGATGGCGGCCTGCATGGTTGCCCACCTGAAATCAGCACCGTAGAGACGGCCGCCATTGAGGTTGGTGCCCTGCAGGGAGGCAATTGCGAAGTTGGCGCCGGCTGCCTCGACACCTCCGGTCAGATTGGCCTTATCGAGGCGGGCCTGACTGAAGTTGGCGCCGGCAAGAACCGATTCCCCGATATCGGCATCTTCCAGGATGGCCTCTTCGAAATTGGCGCCACGTGCATCAATGCCTGTCAACAAGGCACCAGAAAGCTCGGCGCGGGCGAAGTTCGTGGAGACGGCGCGGACGCACTTTGCGCGCTTGCGGTCATTCTTCAGGCGCAAAACGTTCAGTTCAGCGCACTGCATGGTCGCGTTACGCAGGTCGGTACCATCAAGGCTGGCATCGCTCAGGTCGGCCCCGGTCAGGTCGGCCTGGTGCATGTCGGAGCGATCGAGTTTGGCGTAGCGCAGGTCGCGGTCGCGCAGCTTCAGGGTCGGCTCGCCCTCGGTGACCTCTTTGTCGGAGACCAGATCGGCATCGGTGACCACGAGGTTGCGCCGGAAGATGCCAAACAGGGCTCCTTCGGCATCGACCGGGATCAGGGGGACGACGAAGCCGCTGTAGTATTTGGGGGCGGTCGTGCGGTCGTCGTCAGATTGCATTTTCCAATATAAGGCCTGGCTGATTGAATCCAGCCGCTCGCCGGGCACGGTAGCCACGAAGAACGAGAAAATCGTTA
This sequence comes from Alphaproteobacteria bacterium, assembly GCA_022600345.1. Classification (GTDB taxonomy): domain Bacteria; phylum Pseudomonadota; class Alphaproteobacteria; order Rhizobiales; family Hyphomicrobiaceae; genus Filomicrobium. Next base: position 21,458 of record JAHZKP010000033.1, read on the forward strand.
CGATCCCCAGGACAACCGTTGTCATCAGGAAGCTTACCGGGTGGGCGGCTGTGGTGCGGAAGAACGCCTTGAAGAAGGAAGTTTCCGCGCGCATCAGGAAGACGCCGATGAGGACCAGGAACATAATATCGGCCAGCAGCACGATGCGGTGGGTCCAGGTGATGATTTCGTCGTGGTAGGGCAGGAAGACGATCTGGATATAAAGCAGCAAGACAACAGGCAGGATAACCAGCGTCAGCCAGCTCATACCGTGCAGGAAACCGCCCATGATCTTGGAGCGGTGCGGACCGGCGATGGCCTGCACGAAGAACATATTGTGGACTTCCAGGCGCAACGGGTGGGTGCGCTTGGAGGTCGGCTCCAAAAGGCGGATGGCATGATCGAATTCGAGTGCCTTGCGGGCCAGGAGAACCAGTTGGGAAACGACGCCCAGGTGGAACATCGCCAGTACGAGGGGAGCGAACTGGAAGAACTGGGTCAGCGGAATATCGACCTGCAGGATCGGCAGGGACACCGGCGTCTCGAGCAGCAAATTGGTGTGAGTGACGCCAGCCACGGCGATCATCAGGTAGGTCATGATCAGAATAAAGATCAGCCATGCCGTATGGGCCGTGTCGCTTGAGCGGTTGACGGCTTCCAATAGGCTGTAGGGATTCACAGGCGCTTCACCCTCGGGTGATACGCGGCCCAAGTCACTCATTCAATTCGCCCCCCTGAAGGACACACACACGTCTTTTATTCCAAAATCTGCCCAGACCATAGCGGAGAAAGTGTGGCGCGCGCATCGCACTGATTCGCCGCATGGTTTCCGTATCCCGCTGACTGTGGCCGGTTTGTATCACATTGGAGCCTGAACAATTGCCCTTATACAATTTGCCGCGGTAGCTGGCACTCTTAATTACGCGCCGACCTGATCGCTGAATCGGGTGGCTGTGCGCCGGGGGGCGGGAAAGTTTGCCATGGGCGTTGACAGGGCGCCTGGTGATTGGTGTTTGGAGATCTTTGTGGCGTAAGGGATCTTCTATCGATGGCCAAGGACTACGACTGCCTGAAGTGTCCAGGATATTGCTGTTCGTACCCGTTGATCGGGCTGACGAAACGCGATGTGGAGCGGCTGGCCAAGCATCACGGAATGTCATTTGGCGAGGCGCGGGCGAAATTCACCAAGGAGGCTTATGGCAGGAAGTACGTCATGCGGCGCCAGAAGGACCCGCATTACGGCAAAATCTGCCGCTTCTTCGATACTGAGCGGCGGCGCTGCACCATCTACAAGGCCCGGCCCAAGGTCTGCCGGGATTTTCCGGTGGAAGACCGGTGCGGGTACTACGACTTCCTGACGTTTGAAAGAGAGGCCCAGGACGATCCTGATTTCGTCGCGGTCACAAATCATAAGTAACGCGTTGAAGCATATCGTCCATGAATGTTGTTCATGGGCTTAGGAAAGTGAAAAACGATGCGCAAACTTGAAGTGTTCGGCCCTGGTTTTGGAGTACCCGACCCCAGCCTGTTCTGCATGAAGGCGCTGGTGCTATTGAAGATGGCCGGCCTCGACTATGAGCCAGTGATCTGCGATCCAAGAAAAACGCCCAAGGGCAAGGCGCCCGTTCTGCATGACGATGGCGAAGTGATCGCGGATTCCACGTTCATTCGCTGGCACATCGAAAAAAAATATGGGTTCGACTTCGACGCGGGACTAACCGATGAGCAGCGCGGTGTCTCGTGGGCGGTCGAAAAGCTGTGCGAAGACAACATTTATTGGGCCGGCCTTTATGAGCGCTGGATGGTGGACGAGAATTTCAAGGCCGGGCCGGTGAAATTCTTCGAGTCGATCCCGTTTCCCATGCGGCCAATCGTGGCGGCCATGGTCAGGGGTCAACTCAAGCGGAATCTGTGGGGTCACGGTCTGAGCCGTCACAGCCGGCAGGAGATCGTCAGGATCGGCAACCAAGGCGTCGATGCGATTTCGCAAATCCTGGGCGGCAAGCCCTACCTGATGGGCGATGAACCAAAGGGTGTTGACGCGATCGCCTTTTCCACAGTTGCAGCGGTGTTATGCGAGCATTTTGAATCCGACATGCTGGGCCACGCGACAGCAAAGGCCAACCTTGTTGCCTATCGGGACCGTTGCATGGAGCTCTGGTTCCCGGAAATGGCGGGGTGAGGTTTCGGTTAGGAGTGAGGGAAGGCTTTAGCCGGGCTGGTGTAGTTTGGGGGCAGCGGGGGCGCTGGGGCTTGTGGCCCAAGTTGTGCCCGTCAACACTTCGGCATCGCGATGACTTCACCGGTGGAGTTTCGCTGACGCAAGCAAGGGGTGATGGGCTTGATCGGTCAGCGACCAGGTACTAGCGAATAGACACCGGCTCTCGCTCTGAACGGAGACAATGCTGTTTTAGGAGCCGCTGTCGCGCCGCGGCACGAGATGCATTCCAATTGCGAAGGCCACCAAATCGCCAAAGGTCGTGACGAAGCGGAATATTGTGACCGACAAAAGCACCAGCGGCTCCGCACCGATCCCGTCAACAAGGCTGAGAAACGTCACTTCACGAACACCAAGGCCTGCCGGTGCACCAGGCACAATGAAACCAACAAGCCACGAAAGGGCAATGGGTCCAATGAAACGAAGTTCCAGCGTGCCCCCCAGAAGCCAATAGATGGCGATAAACAAAACCGCCTGGCCGAGAAAAAATACCGTGGTTGCAGCCAATGCCATGACCGAATTTCTAAATCCCGGCACTCTCAAGACGACAAGTTTGCGGCCCTGGAGCCCCCATAAGGCCGAAAATCCGCTGGCTATGATCACCACGACGCCGAAAAGCGCGAGACCCTGGCCGACGTTGATCTGTGACAACACATCCAACGCCAACGCTGTTGGAAACACCGAAAAAGCAACCGAGGCCACAATCATGGAACCAGCCACGAGGAACAAGTTCTCCCAGGCCAGGGCCTGAAACAATGCACCGTGCGCTACGCCTCGCTCGCGCAGCACGGCATGTCTGGAAGCAAAGTGGAAGACGTTGCCAGGAAGATACTTCGCCAACTGCGTCGCGAGCGCCAGGCCAATTGCCGTCTTCACTGAAACGATCCCTGGTGCGAATGCAAACAGCATGGCGCTCCAGTTAGCCCCCCACACTATGGTCAGCGCTCCGTAAATGAGACTGAACGTGGCAATCAGGGCAAGCGCCAGACCTCCTTGTTCTGCAAGCGGGATCTCTTCCCATTGATCATAAATATGCGCGCCAAAAAAAATGATTGCGGCAACGGCCACCAGACGGCCGACGATACGCAGCCATTGCGATGAATAATTGACCCAGGTTTTGCCAGAGGCAGCCACCGGGCCTTCAGTGGCTTTCATGTCGGCGCTCCAGCCTCCGCATGGCGATCCCCGCGAGCACGACGACCAACAATGCCACATTGTAAGCGCAGAAAGGATAGACCCGCTCCATATACCGGCCGACAATTGCTCCCGCGACCGCACAAGTGGCGAAATTTCCAATGACGAATCCCGCAAAAACAACCGACAACCGAGCGACATTGCCAGGTGCGACAAGCAACAGCACCACCGGGGCCAGCAGTCCCACGACAATGAGCGCCTGAACGATTAACAACGACAATCGCCGGTAGCGCCAATTCATATAGGCGCCCTTGTTTTGCAAAGAACCTTCGTAACCAGAGAGCGCCTCTTCGATTTTCGGCCAATGGACGTTGATGCGGCTGTCGCTTTTCCACGAACGGTCGCTGAACCACAAGGCGGGCGGCAGATAGGACCAGTAGGCCTGCGCTTTTGCCGGAAACACCTCAAAAAAGGACCATAAATAATTTCGTCGGGCAAACAGCCAAAGTTCGCGACCGGCTTGTTCATTTTGGGTGCGCGTAAGACGTTGTTCGGTCGGCAGACGCGAATTATCCGCCCAAAACGAATCTTCTCCCCAGATGAACAACTGCGAGCGTTTCCCAATGAACTTTCTATCGATTCGTTCTTGATGGTCGGGTCTTGCACGCTGTGATGCAATGAAAGTGGAATATGGCGGCTGACAAAGAGTAGCTGTCGGCGCGGCCTTACAATAAGCCTTGTAGATATGATGGTGATTAGAAAGGATTTCGCCTGAAATAAAAATATACTTCATACGAGGTTCGTTTGGAAGAAGCTGCGAGAATGCAATCGCCTCCAACGCAATGCATGCGCCGATGGCCAAGGCCGCTGCAAGAACCCTGGGCCAGGACGACCAGAAGAAGAATACGACCAGAAATGCCGCCCCGAAAGAAATGGCCACCAGGGTGTTGTGGCTTATTGCTGCAATGCCGATCAGCACAAGATCGAGAAGAATGAGCCGACGTCCTTCACTCAAGCGCGCAATAAGCGCTAGCCCGATGAATGCCCAGATTTCCGTTCCGATTAAACCCGCATAAATGTATTGGCAGGTGAGAACCGCAACAATTGGGAAAATATACCAGTGGCCTGAAAATTGCGGGAGCGTTGCCAAGCGTCCAATCGCATAACTTGCGGCTAGCATATGAACAATTGCCGCCCCCCACATTCCCAGCATCGCATAGGGCAGAGAATTGACAACATTCAACGTAACCGGGGAGTCCGACAGACTAGGAATGAGGCCTGCGTAACGGATCGTATCGGTAATGAGAAACGGGTATCCGTTGATCGCGACGGATGTTACGAATATCAGCAAGCAAGAACCGGCCGCACGCATATCGAATTCGGTATGCACCTGCGGCGCGAGGCTTAATTGGACGGCCTTCAGGCGGCAGGCGGCTGAATTCAATATGTCATTCAACCGGTTCACGTTCTTTATTCCCTGCTGGCCGTTGGTCCACCGATTGGGCTGGCGATGTGGTGTCATCCTTGGCTGCGGCTTCAGTTCTAAGTTCGAGTTCCAAGGATCGGACCCTGAAGAGAATCGATTCAAGCAGCCGACGATTGTAATTGACAATGTCCGAAAGGATGCCAAGCAGGATGGTGAAGAATCCGATGACGAGGAATGCAGCCCCGAAGATCAACGATTGGATTTTCCCGTCGCCCTCGCCGATCGCGAAGAAATACAGAAACCGCACCATAGGCAGCATGCCGATAATGGTCAGCACAAGACCGATCATCCAGAACACGCGAAGCGGTTGATACATAGCATAAATGCGCGCCGCGGTACTGCCGGACTGGGACAGAAACTGCAAGATGCTCTTGAACAGCCGCGAATCTCGAGTCTTAGGGTTGGTTCGAACCGGAACGTGCGCGTAGGCAATACGTCGACGCCCCACCTGGATCAGCATCTCGATTGTATAACTGAAGTGGGACAGAACGTTGATTTGAAGTGCAGCCTCACGTGACAGTGCCCGAAAACCGCTGACCGCATCGGGCACATCGACGGTCGATAGTTTGCGCACAGCCCAACTGCCAAATCTCTGCAAGAACTTCTTGAACGGTGAAAAATGCGGCACTGTGTCGGTCTGACGATCGCCAATGACAACATGGGCATCACCAGAAACAATGGGTTGGACAAGGTTTGCGATATCCGCGCCGCAATATTGATTGTCGCCATCGGTATTGACGATAATGTCGGCCCCATGACGCAGGCAGTGGTCCACGCCTCGCTGGAAGCTGGCAGCAAGCCCGAGATTCGATCTGTTACGAATTATGTACTCGACGCCTAGCGATGCAGCTAGCTGTGAGGTGTTGTCCGTCGAGCCATCGTCAATGACGAGGATCTCGACCTTGTCGATGCCGTCAATCTCCCGAGGAATGTCCCGGATCGTCTCTGCTAGCGTATCGCTCTCATTGAGGCACGGGATCTGGACAATTAATTTCAATGTTACATACTCTAACGCCACGACCCGAAAAGTTGCCGTTCCAGGAGTTGGAATGTCTGCTTGCCAAGTGCATATCAGGTTGAGGCGCCGGTTCAACCTGCATTACGGCAGAAAGTGAACATGGCTGCCATCGGATGTGGTGATGCGTCAGTCATTTGCCGCAGTATATTCCGAACGAAAGTATGCACTTAGCCGTACTAAGATTAACGATATCGGCCTTCGTCACGTTGCCGCTTTCTGATGCCACCTTTCCCAATTCCTTCTGTTTTTTAACTTCCTTGTGGAGGGCAATTCCGGCGTCTGTTCGGGCGAACGTTCTGAACATCAATTCATTCGGAAAGTTGACGGCGGCGGCGTAACCGATCGCGATAAATAGACCGGCAACCAATGGTCGAGCAAGCAAGCTCAACAACTTTTCGCGCCATGATCTGAACGGCGATTGCTGTTTGATTACTTTGTGCACGCGAGCAGCAATTTTCTCGGTGTCGAGACTTCTTGTACCCTCGCGTAACGGCATGGCGTGTAGCCTGGAAAAACGTTTGATCGCATCGGGAAGCTGTGTGCGTGACGGCATCTTGCTCCCGTCAACCAAAACGGGAAGAATGTCCTTGCCTTGGTCGAGAGCAAGGTCGATTTCTTCACAAACCGCATCCTCGGGTGCTGATATTCGCGGGCGGCCGGTGGCGTCAGTGATCTCCAGCCACTGCGGGCCGATCAGGCTGACAATCAGATTGCTCGCTGCCATTTCAGTGCTGATCTTCGCTCGATAGTTCTCACCGCCTTCGTTTGTCGCATGATCAAGATAAACCACCAGTCCGGGTATAAGCTTTTCGAGATCTCGTTTCAGGGCATCTGCTGCTGACTGAGTGTCATCTCTGCGGTAATTGATAAATATGCGACCAGACATTGCTCATCCTCACACAGTCACTCGGCTGGAACGGAATTGAGAAGCTCGATACAGGTCCAAAAACATATGATGGCACCAAGCGGCTCGCTTCACAACTGACGGGGCTCGAGGGGCCGGCCTGCTCAAGGTCGGTGGGCGGCTTGTGCTGGCGCACCATCGTTGCCGGCTGCTTGGAGGTCATTGGCAATCAACCCTAAAACCGACACTGTGATCGCTGAGATCAAGAAGATTTGGCATATGTTTAGTGGGGCCAGGCAAACGTCAGGGGGCCTGACAATTTCCTGACCATTTCGTTGCAGGGACTTGTTATCTGGGCAAGGTGGGCTGATTGGCGGCGATATTCCGACCGGGGCCTGATCAAAGACACTATGCTGGCCGCCGGTATGGTGGTTGGCGGAATAGTATTCCTGTGGGTCTGCTGAACATTACAGGGTTTGAAGCGGAATGCCGAATGGTAGGGATATGAATCGCCTGCTTCGATCCAATTCCATAGCCGTCGTCCTCATGACAATTCCGCTGTTGATCATCGCTGCGATGGCAGTGAGAACAATCGTGACCGATAAGGCCGCTTCGCAGACGCTGGCGGGGGAGGCGGCGCTGCAAGTTGCCCGTTCCTTTGCACTCCAGCTTGAGACCGTCATTGCTCCCATTGTTTCGAAGCGTTTCAGTGAGCTTGAAGCTTCACTGTCTGCGGCTGATGACTACGTTGGACATCTTCGGCGCAGCACGCATGAGCGGTCGCCACCCTTTGTGGCGCTCTATGAAAACGGGCAGCGACTCTACCCACCCGTTGGCGATTCGGCGCTGCTGTTTCAGGAGCGGCAGTACCTGGTCGAAATCGGTCCGGCATTGAAAAGCGCATTGGCAAGCTCCCCGGGGGACAATCAGCCTAACATCTGGGTGCGCGTGCTGGGGGAAACGCACCTTCTATCCTGTCGTAGGGTTGGGACCAGCCGCATCCTTTGCATCGCAACAACTGGGGACGAATTCCACTCCGCGATCAGGAACGTTTTCTCCGGGGCCATGCCTGTAGCCGGGCAAACAGCAGAACTCATTGACCCATGGGGCAACAGGCACTGGCCAGCCGAAATCAGCGAGGTCATCAAGGGACCAGCGGTGCACCTTGACTTGGCTGGGGTGATGGCTGGTTGGCAGATGCGGGTCGGCATCAATACCACGGCGGGCAGTATTGCACCGCTGATCACAGCAATCGTCATTCCGGTTATGATCGGATGGGGGCTGGCGCTGATTGCTTTGTTCCGCTATCAGGCCGAAGTCTCCCGGCAGCACCGATTGCGGGCGGAAAATGCGGCGCGTCTGTCCCACGACTTGCGTACACCGATTGCCAACCTTGGCCTCTACGTGGACCTTATTTCGCGGCACGAAAAAGAAAACCCTTCAGTGGTGCGTTGCTGCTCAGCGCTTGAAGAAGAGATTGAACGCTTGGCAGTGATCGCGGACAACACAGTGCGGCATAGCCGGGGGCTTGCAATGCGGGTTGCCAACGGTCCTCTTGCTGCCGCTGACCAGGTGATCGGGGGATTGCTTTCGAGGTACGAACCATTGATGGCCCAATCGGGTTGCAGCCTCTCGTTTTATGGCGGTGCGCCGACGGCAATGATCAAAGACCGCAGCGGCCTGGAACGCATCCTGGTCAACCTGATCGACAACGCCCGCTCTCACGCCTGCGGAGCAAATGTCGAGGTATCGACCCGGCCGAGCCCCGATGGATTGGTGCTCGTCATTGTCGATGACGGCGCGCGCGCGGCATCAGCTACGCAAGTGTGCGGCGGCGGCTATGGACTGGGGCTGAAGGTCGTCCAGGAACTGGCACAATCGCAAGGTGGAACCTTCAAGGCGGTCATCGGGGCTGAAGGATCGCGGTTTGAGGTAGCGCTGCCTTGCGAAGGCGTGAGGGCGGTGTGAGGCTGGAAAAAGGAAGTATGGCTTCGGGTCGCATCCTGCTTGCCGAGGATGATGAAAACATGCGCAACGGTCTGGCCGAACTTCTCGCGCTAGAGGGCTTTGCTTGCGATTGCGCGTGCGATGGCGAAGTGGCGCTTGCAATGTTTCGGGAGAATCGTCCGCAGCTCATCGTTCTCGACGTGATGATGCCGAAGATCGACGGGCTTGGCGTTTGCAAGGCCATTCGCAAACAAGATCCAGCGGTGCCAATTCTCATGTTGTCGGCACGCGATACTGAATTGGATCGTGTCGTTGGGCTTGAACATGGTGCCGATGACTATCTCATAAAGCCATTCGGTCCGCGCGAACTCATTGCCCGGATCAGGTCATTGTTGCGGCGTGCGCAACTGACCCGACCTTCTCACAGCACCGCCGCACCGGTTTTCCGACTTGACGATCTGGAGGTTGACGCTCGCTCGCTGAGGGCCAGACGCGGTGAGGCGGTGATTGACTTGACCGCACGCGAAGTTGCATTGCTGCGATTGCTCTACGAACGGCCTGGAGAAGCAATCTCGCGCGATGACCTTTTGGATGAATGTTGGGGGCGCGATCATCTGCCCAACAGCCGCGCGCTGGATCAGTACATCTCGGTGTTGCGCCGCAAGGTCGAGCATGACCCCTCACGACCGCGGTTCATCAAGACCGTTTTTGGGTTCGGCTACCGGTATGATGAGTGAAGCCTGCGGTCGGCGGCTGACAAACTCCTTACAATTTCGAGAGCATTAGCTGGCCAGTTCTGCCGGCCCGGGAGCTAAGGGTTACCTTATCCAACAGGAGAGGTTTCTCATGAAGAAGAACGGCTACTCAGGGATTTATACCATGCGTGCACTGGTGAAGGTGCTGATGGGCGGTGTCATGATGCTTGGGGTTGGTGTGAGCGCCAACGCCGGCGAGATGCTTGCCGACAACGATGGCGTGCTGAACCCCAGCGAATATACGCTCGAGCGGATACTTCACAAGGTCGAGCGCAACGAGCTCACGGACCTGGAATGCATCTACGGCTATGAAACTGCGAAACACGGCATGCACGACCCAGCCCGCATCATCGTTCGCCATTGCGCGGAAGTGAAAAAGCTGCCGCAATCGATGACGTTCATGGCCTGGATGGATGAAAACGGTTACGGGCTGGATGGAGGGCCCGACCTTGTGTCGGCGGCCAAGTGGGATCGCCGGGCAGCCGAGCGGGGGGATTCCAACGCCCAATATAACTACGGCTTGAAGCTGCTTCGGGGACGCGGCGTGGCGCGCGACCTTGATGAAGGGCGTCGCTTCATCGATCTGGCTGCTGCTAACGGCGACACTTCTGCTCAAGAGCTGGCAGCCGACAACTACGATTTGTCAAATGTCGTAGGGATCGGGGAGGACCGTTTGCATAAGTCTGCTGCAAAGTCGGGAGGTGCAAAGGCTGCCCGCACCCAATGATGCAGCGAAGCCGATGGTTCTGTCGATCATTTGGCTGCCGCAACAGCCGCCCCCCTGGGGTATATGAAAGGGCGGGCGGCTGTGGTGGTACAATAACAACTTGCTGTCGCATTGATGCTATTGGCTATGCCTTCGGTCATCGAATGGACAGCTAGCAGGCTGTTGAAGAACTCAGTGAGGTCGCGATGCGAGACGAGATTGACTGTCGGCAAGACGCGTCCGGTGCAGGCGTGGTGGACCCCACGGCAAACCGGCGCAACGCAGTCCGGCAGTCAATTTCGCCGCATCCCTCTGGGACACCGCACTTTTTCGCCTCGGCGGCGTCGCGGCACTGGC
>JAHZKP010000034.1 GCA_022600345.1 Alphaproteobacteria bacterium
ACTGCCAACACTCGGCAAGCCGGTGTTGGGCTGCTTCTTACACTGCCAACACTCGGCAAGCCGGTGTTGGGCTAGGACGTCTTGTTCTGACGGTTGGCGATGAGGTCGTCGACGACGGCTGGTTCGGCCAGCGTCGAGGTATCGCCAAGGTTGGAGAAGTCGTCTTCGGCGATCTTGCGCAGGATGCGGCGCATGATCTTGCCGGAGCGGGTTTTTGGCAGACCTGGCGAGAACTGGATCAGGTCGGGGGCGGCGATCGGGCCGATTTCGGCGCGAACGTGCTTGACCAATTCCTTCTTCAGTTCATCGGAAGGCTCTTCACCGGTCATCAAGGTGACGTAGCAATAGATGCCCTGGCCCTTGATGTCGTGGGGATAGCCAACAACGGCTGCTTCAGAAACTTTCGCATGGGCGACCAAGGCGCTCTCAACTTCTGCGGTTCCCATGCGGTGGCCGGAGACATTGATCACATCGTCGACGCGGCCGGTGATCCAGTAATAACCGTCTTCATCGCGACGCGCGCCGTCACCGGTAAAGTAGGTGCCTGGGAAGGTTGAGAAGTAGGTCTGCACAAAGCGCTCGTGGTCCTGATAGACGGTGCGCATCATGCCCGGCCAAGCATCTTTCAGGATCAAGTTACCGTTCGTCGCGCCTTCCTGCTCGACACCCTTGTCGTCAACGAGTGCGGGCTGAACGCCATAGAACGGCCAGCTTGCAGAACCTGGCTTGAGCGGCGTCGCGCCGGCCAGCGGCGTAATCAGGATGCCACCTGTTTCAGTCTGCCACCAGGTATCGACAATTGGGCATTTGGAGTTACCGACAACGCGGTGGTACCAATCCCAGGCCTCTGGGTTGATCGGCTCACCCACCGAACCCAATAGCCGCAGCGAGGACCGGTCGGTTCGGTTGACGAAGTCGTCGCCAGCACCCATCAGCGCGCGGATCGCGGTTGGCGCGGTGTAGAATATGCTGACATTCCATTTGTCGACAACCGACCAGAAGCGCGAAGCTGTGGGATAGTTGGGAACGCCTTCGAACATCAGCGTGGTGGCGCCGTTGGCCAGCGGCCCATAGACGATATAGCTGTGGCCCGTGACCCAGCCGACGTCGGCGGTGCACCAGTAAATGTCGCCGTCGTGATAGTCGAAGATATGCTCATGGGTCAGGGAAGCGTAGACCAGATAGCCGCCGGTGGTGTGGACGACGCCCTTGGGCTGACCCGTCGAACCGGATGTGTAGAGAATGAACAGCGGATCTTCGGCATCCATCTCTTCGCATGGGCATTCGGCTGGAACCTTGACCAGCTCTTCGTGCAGCCAGACGTCGCGGCCTTCCTTCATGGTGACGTCGCCACCGGTGCGGCGAACGACGAGCACCGTCATGTCGCCGGTGTGGTTGGCGAGTGCATCGTCGGTATTCTTTTTCAGCGGCACGGTTCGACCGCCGCGCAGGCCTTCATCCGACGTGATGACGAATTTCGAGCTGGCGCCGTCGATGCGGCTGATGAGGCTGTCGGGTGAGAAGCCGGCGAAAACGATGGAGTGAATGGCACCGATGCGGGCGCAAGCCAACATGGCGTAGGCGGCTTCCGGGATCATCGGCAGGTAGATGGTGACGCGATCGCCCTTCTTGACGCCGTTGGCCTTGAAGACGTTGGCCATCTTCTGCACGCGCTCATGCAGTTGCTTGTAGGTGATCTGCTCATCGTCGGTGGGGTCGTCGCCTTCCCAGATGATGGCGACCTGGTCGCCGCGGGTCGCGACGTGGCGGTCAACGCAGTTGTGGCAGACGTTGAGGGTGCCGTCTTCGTACCAGCGGATAGAAACGTTGGCAGGGTCGAAAGAGGTGTTCTTGACCTTCGTGTAGGGCTTGATCCAGTCAAGGCGCTTGCCGATTTCTCCCCAGAAGCCCTGCGGATCGCTGACCGAGCGCTGGTACATTTCCTTGTACTTGTCGGCATTGACCCAAGCACGACTGGCCCACTCGTCAGATACTGGGTAGGTCTTCTCAGACGACATGCGGCTTCCTCCAAAATAACGGTTTTTTATTGGGTGGCATTATTATCAGCTGTTTCGCTGCTAACAACCTCCCCCTTTGTCGAAGGAAAAGCTAGGTGCTGCCTTGATTTGAGGCAAATGTGCGGGTTCGAAGCAAGCAGGTTGCAGAGGCCAGTTGGAAACCTGAAAAATTGCTTCCGCTGCAAGTTCGAGTTCGGCGCCCTATGCGAGTAGCCAAGATCCACTTTTCGGACCGAGCGTTCATTCATCGCACCTTTTGACCGGCGACAGGCGGGGACGGTTGCGTGTAAAGACTTGCAAATGACACAACTTCCCGGCTCTCCAGACATTCCGCTGCGGCGCGAGATGTCTTTCCAATACGGCGCTCCCAGCGGCATGGCACCAGGGGTCGTGCGGCTGGTGTGTGACAACCCCGGCCCGTTTACCTTCAAGGGGACGAATACCTATCTGGTGGGATCGACGACGCTGGCGGTCATCGACCCGGGGCCTGCTGATGCCCATCACCTTCAGGCCATTCTCAAGGCCGCCCAGGGGCGACCGATCTCGCATGCCTTCATCACGCATGCCCACCGGGATCATGTCGACGGACTGGCCGCCCTGCAAGAGGCAACCGGGGCGCAATCGGTGGCGTTCGGTCGCGATCACCTGGATATTCCAGATGCCCTCAACAGCCCATCGGGTAAGGATTTCGTCGATCTGGAATTTGCACCCGACGTCCGGGTTACCGACGGCGATCTGATCGAAGCGGACGACTGGGCGCTGGAAGTCCTGCATACACCTGGGCATGCGCCTGACCATATCTGCCTGGGCCTTAAGGCGGGCGGGGGGGTGAGGGGGCGCGGCGTTGTTTTTTCCGGTGACCACGTCATGTCGTGGAATACGACGGTGATTGCGCCGCCAGAAGGTCGCATGGCGGACTATCTGGGCTCGCTCAACCGGCTGTTGGATTACGCCAGCGACCTTTATCTGCCCGGGCATGGCGGCCGGCTGGAAGAACCCAGACGCACAGTCAAGGCGTTCCTGTTGCACCGGCAATGGCGCGAAAAGGCGATTTTTGCGACAATCCGCAAGCGTGAAGTCAGCGTCCGCAGAATCGTTGAAATGATTTACCGCGACATCGATGACAAGTTGATGATGGCAGCCGGACTGAGCGTCATGGCGCACGTGGAGCACCTTCGCGATCAGGGGAAGGTGCGCTTTACCGAGCCCTTGGGGTTCGATACGCGACTGTTTGCCAAAGACTAATTGCGCCTATTTCGGCGTTTCTTGCGCTTGCGGGAGGGCTGACTGGTCGTGCGGGGACCCGACACCGTGGCTTCCAGGCGAGCGACGATCTCGCGTAGTAGAGCACGAATTCTCGTTGCATTGCGGCCCAGGTCGTGGCGGCCATAACGCGAGGCGGAGCGGATGTCGATCTGGGCGGTGACGGAATTGCCGACGACCCTGACGACGACATCGTCGTAGAAGCCCCAGATCAGCGTCCGGTCGTAAGCTTCGATCAATCCTTGCGCGGCGGCGCGGTCGCCGGGAGGCTTTTGGGCGACGATATTCATGCCGACACGGCGAACGGCGTCAACCGAGACCTCGTAGGCTTCTGCCACCGACCGGTTGATGAACAGCGGCTTCAAATCAGGGAAGGCGCGAGCCTGCATATCGGCAAAGGCGTTGCCGGGATATTCCGGGCGGTTGGCACCCGGTCGCCGCCTGGCTGCAAGTGCCTGGAATGCCGGCGGAGATTTCAAGTCGGTGGAGATATCGTTGATTTCGGGGAAGGCGTTGACCTGGGGGAGGGCCAGGAGCGGCCAGGCAATCACGGCCAGGGCAATAAAGCCGCCATATGCGACCCGCGACATGCCGCGCGAACCGTTGCGCCAAATGTCGATTAACGCCAGGGCGCCAAGCGCGACTGCAACAAGGCCGCCAACAACGGACAATTTCAACAGGTTGAGTGCGACAGGCGTTGGAATCGAAAACAGGCGGTGGAGGAATAGCGAGGCCAAGGCCAGCGACGCGCTAAAGACGGCCACCTGCGCGCACCAGCCCGCCAGGAAGTGCATCGTTCCTTCGGTGTCGCGCAGCGTCTGGAGCGACGACTTCATATCAATTCTTGCTCCTGGTCCTTGATCGGTTCGATTGAGAATTGCCACACTGTGCACGCGGCGTCACCTAGTGAGGTGGATCAGAAGTTCGTTGTTTAACTCGAAGCACGCGGCGAAACGAACTTCTGATCCGTAAACCTCACTGAGTTCTTCAACAGCCTGCTAGATCATTTCCGCCTTAGGCGGAATCGCACCGCCGGCCCGCGCCCCCGCCCGACCGCCCAGAACAATCCTACCTTTTTGACCTTCGGGCGGGCGCGCAGTCGATCTTACCCAAGCCAGAGGGGGTATAAGGTGTTTGCGAGGCGTGCGGAATTGAAACACCTGATCGGTTTTATCCCCATCCCTGCTACCCCACCCGGCCCATCGGGATTGAACGCGCTATAATTACTCAGAACGCTTGGTTCGGGCTCAAGTGTGGCGGGAGATTTATGAAACTATGACTTCTCCTACAAGAAGATTGAGGAAACCGGCGGCTTTAGGGCCCGTACGCCAGCTTGCGGCGTGCGCCTTGACCGTGGCACTGCCAGTACTTTTCGCGACGGCGGCCCAAGCCCGCGATCCGGTCGTCGACGATGGCTTGTTGAGGATCGCAAGCTGGAATCTCGCTGATGCTGAGGAAGCCGGGGCGATCGAGCGCCCCAAGCGCACTGAGAAGCGATGGCGTACGACATTTGGCGCGGAACTTCGCTCGCGGCCGCGGTCGAATTTTGCCGGTGGGCGCTTAAAGGCGGACGTTGTCTTGCTCCAAGGTGTGGCGAGTATTCGCGAAGTCCGCCGAATATTTCCCGCCCGCGACTGGAAACTCATCGTGTCGCGGCAAATTCTCAAATTCGGCCGCGGACGCCTTAACGTCGACAGCGAATTGACCGGCAAGCGCACAACGACGGCAATTGCAGTCCGGTATCAGCGGCAATTGCGGGTAACGGGCCTTGAGCATTTGTTGGACCTTTCAGACGTTGATGAGGATGTGCGTGAGCAGGACGCTAACGCGCCAGCAAGTGTCGCCGCGGAGGAAACTGCGCAGCGGGCGGCAACGAGCGAGGGGTCGAACGACAAGGTTGCCGGCATTGCCGCGCGTCTATCGTTCTCTGGGTCGGTCTTGTGGGTGCTTTCGGCGGTCCTGCCGGAGGCCTGCCGGACCTCCGGGGGTGGATGTAGACCGGTCCAGCGTCTGCGAAACTGGGCGAACAACAAGCGCGCGGATGGTTTCGGGGTGGTGATCGGCGGGAGGCTGCAAGCTGATATTCGCCAGCCGGGGGACGCCAGTTCGTGCGCGGGCCAGGAAGTCGTTGCCGACAAATCGCTTGGCGCGGAAGTCGGGGCTGACACCATTGCAGGCTGCGTTGCATTTGCCGACATCAAGTAGTGGGCCGACTTAATGCAGCGGCCCCGGGGCAAGAGCCGCCGTCAGGGAAATAGGCGCGTCTTGGTCCAATCTTCTTGCGGGCCCCGGCGGCGGAATACGATGCGCTCATGCAGCCGGAATGGGCGGTCCTGCCAGAACTCGATTTCAACGGGGGTAATCCTGAAGCCGGACCAATTAGGCGGGCGGGGAATGGACCCAAAGGGATATTGGGCCGCTGTCGAGACGACCCGCTTGGCAAGTTCCAGACGGCTTTCCATTGGCTGTGACTGTGCCGATGCCCAAGCACCGATGCGGCTGCCTCTGGACCGGGTGGCATAGTAGGCGTCAGCTTCTTCATTAGAAACGCTCGTTACGGGTCCGCGAAAGCGTACCTGGCGGCGCAATGATTTCCAGTGGCAGACGGCGGCAGCCTTGGCCGTGCCTGCCAATTCGCGGCCTTTGGCGCTGTCCAGGTTGGTATAGAAGACGAACCCGCGCTTATCGTGCCCGGCGCCGTCGACGCCTTTCAACAGCACCATGCGGACATTTGGCAGGCCTTCAGGATCGACGGTTGCCAGAGCCATCGCGTTGGGATCATTGGGCTCGGACTTTTCGGCCTCGGCAAACCAGTCATCGAACAATCGAAATGGGTCCTCAACCAAAGAGAACGTGTCATCGGTCTGGCTGGAGAGCGTCGCGATTGA
Source organism: Alphaproteobacteria bacterium (assembly GCA_022600345.1). GTDB lineage: Bacteria > Pseudomonadota > Alphaproteobacteria > Rhizobiales > Hyphomicrobiaceae > Filomicrobium. Next base: position 6,170 of record JAHZKP010000034.1, read on the forward strand.
CAGTTCGGGTTCGTCATTCTGGCGCGTCACAGGCGGCGTCCTTTGGTGCGGCTGGTTCATTTCCGGACAGGCGTTTAGCCGGTCTTAACCGGTTGCTGGCATGATCAGGCCAGGGCTGATCCACAAGTTCCGGGATCGCTGTGAGTTTAGAGCATGTTGAGGCTCTGTGTAGCGTCGTTTTTTTCGCGAGTACCGTGATGCGTCCAATCGAGTGCGTTGAGACTATCTTTGCCACGCTGATGACCGGCCTGGCAGCCATACTCCTTATCTTCCTGACACCTGGCCCGCTTGCGGCCAAAGACGGCGGCCATTCGGCTTCCGTGTTGCGCCAGTCTCATCTGACGCCAGTAGCGCCCAACCGGTCGATGAACCGATCCAGCGCCTATCGACTTAATGAGAGCGACCGGGCCGCAGCCCTTGAGAGCGTTCATTTCGCACTGATGGAACTGGGGGATGGAGCAAGCTACGTGTGGCACCGGGGAAATGGCAAGTTGTCGGGCGTTATACAGCCTACAAGTTCGTTCGTTGACCCCATGGGGAAGGTCTGCCGGCATATCGAGGTGCTGTTCAGTGCCGGCGAAAGGTCGAAAAAGACAGAGGCCATCGCCTGCCGACAAAGCGACGGCATCTGGCGCTTCGACGAATGAATTAACTATGCCCGTGGGTCGATGAGGTGCGTCGCATTGGCAAAACGGCGTATCTGGACCGGCCCGCCCTTTCGTGTAGGATGCCGGCCAACCAAGCCGAATTCAACCAAGAAGGGCTAGCGACTGATGAGTGAAGCTGCGCCCGGCAACGCCGGGGCAATTGGCAATCTTATGGCGGGCAAACGCGGCCTTATTATGGGCGTTGCGAACAACCGTTCAATTGCATGGGGTATCGCCAAGGCTTGTGCCAACCAAGGCGCGGAGCTGGCTTTGACCTATCAGGGCGATGCCATCAAGAAGCGCGTCGAGCCGCTGGCCAGGGAACTGGGCTCTGATCTGGTCGTGCCTTGCGACGTTACCGACGATGCATCGATGGATGAATTGTTTGCGGCGATCGAAGCCAAGTGGGGCAAGCTGGACTTTCTCGTCCACGCCATTGCCTTCTCGGACAAGGCTGAACTTGACGGACGCTACGTCGACACGACGGAATCCAACTTTACCCAGACCATGCTGGTTTCCTGCTTCTCGCTGACAGCGTTGGCAAAGCGCGCGGAAAAGCTGATGGACGACAGCGGATCGATTATCACGCTGACGTACTACGGCGCAGAAAAGGTCATGCCGCATTACAATGTCATGGGTGTTGCAAAGGCCGCGCTGGAAGCCAGTGTGCGCTACCTTGCGGCCGATCTGGGCAAGAGTGGCATCCGCGTCAATGCGGTTTCGGCCGGCCCGATCAAGACACTTGCGGCCTCGGGCATCTCCGACTTCCGCTACATCCTGAAGTGGAATGAATATAATTCTCCGCTGCGCCGCACGGTCACCATCGAAGAAGTCGGCGGCGCCGGGGTATACTTATTGTCGGACCTGTCACGCGGGGTCACCGGCGAAGTCCACCACGTCGATGCGGGGTATCACGTCCAGGGCATGAAGAACGAAGACGCCCCCGACATCACGGTCAACAAAAGCGACTCGGGCTAAAGATTCATGTTGCCGGTGTGGTAGACTGCTTGGAGCATTTCTACACCAACGGGCAGTGAGGTCTTGATCCAGTGAAAGACGGCGTAACACTCTATTGCATCCGCCACGGCCTGACCGATTGGAACGCGAAGTCGCGTTATCAAGGGCAGGAAGACATTCCGCTCAATGAGGAAGGGATCAGGCAAGCCCATCGCAACGGTCAGGCTCTGCAAGGTTTCCTGCCCGAGATTGCAGAAGCCGACTTCGTCTCCAGCCCGCTTTCGCGTTCTCGCGATACGATGCGCATCATCCGCGAGGAACTGGGATTGCCCGCCGACGAAGGCGTCACCTTTGATGACCGATTGATGGAAGTCCACTATGGCGAGTGGCAGGGTCAGTTATTGGAAGACCTGAAACAATCCCAGGCCGAAGCCCTGGCGGCACGGCGCGATGATCCGTTCAACTTCAAGCCGCCGGGCGGGGAAAGCTATGCCGACCTGATGGCGCGCATGCGGGAATGGCTGGAGACAGTGGCCCGCGATACGGTTGTCGTCACTCACGGGGGCATCACGCGGGCGCTGCGAACGGATCTGCTCAACCTCGATCCCAACTACATTCTGGAACTGAATGTGCCCCAGGACCGGGTGATGATTATCCATCGCGGCGAGATGCGGTGGGCCTGAGGCGTGTTCACCGTTGGTGAACTCGCTTTAGCTTACTCCGCTCACGGGCCGATATCATTTTGCGGTTGAGCGCTTAAAAAGATTGCGTGGAAGTGGGCCGTTGGGACACTGAGGCACTTTCCCGGCTCCAAAAAGAAAGAAAGGACCGGAGCAGCGGCAGCTCCAGTCCTCTCAACGTCAATAAGGATGCTCTCGAGACCGGCTGCTCAATTCCGGCAGGAGGCACCCCAGTCTTGTCCGACTCATTCCGCCACGTTTTGGCTAGTACCGACCCAAGCAATGGTGCGGTTTGTGGCAGAACCTGTCGTTGAACGCTGATGTGGGACGCACGCACCAACAGCCATGGCTGCCCGTGCGCTTGCAGTGCGCTCCGGAGGCTCGCCCGCGTTTTTTCCATAACTTCGGGCCGGCATTTGGTTTGCCGAGGCCCCATCTTGGATTGCAGCAGAGTCCGGAAATCCCCAGCAAAAGGTGTCTTGGGTGACGTTTTTTGTGGGAATCACGCTTTAACTCCCCAGATTCATAAGCTGCGTCGCCGTTGCTTGTCACCTAGATTGCAGTCTCCAGCCGTGATCGGGCAGCCGAGAGGCTATAGAAGGATTTTTTTGCAACACTTTTCCGTGCTGGCGATCGTTCCGTGATATCAAGCCAATTCGCGGTTCAAACTGCGATTTGGGATGTTCTGCATCGGGGTAGGCCGCGTTGTCGCGGGGCTTGCTGCGGGCGGGTCTGCCCGACAAAATATCTGCGCTTCAACAGCTTGTTTGAGAAAAGAATGTCCCACAACTCGTTTGGCCATCTGTTCCGCATTACCACGTGGGGGGAAAGTCATGGGCCAGCTATCGGCTGCGTCGTCGATGGCTGCCCGCCAGGCATCGCAATAACGCAAGAAGAAATACAACGCGATCTTGACAGACGCCGGCCGGGCCAGTCCCGATTCACGACACAGCGACGCGAACCCGATTCGGTGGAGATCCAATCGGGTGTTTTCGAGGACGCCTCAGGCCGGCAGGTGACCACCGGTACGCCGATCGGCCTGGTGATCCGCAATGTCGATCAGCGCTCCAAGGACTACGGCGATATTGCCGCTAAGTACCGGCCGGGGCATGCCGATCTCACTTATGAGTCCAAATACGGTATTCGCGATTATCGCGGCGGCGGGCGTTCGTCAGCGCGCGAAACGGCGATGCGGGTGGCTGCGGGGGCCATTGCCCGCAAGGTACTTGGCGGGATAAAGATCCACGCCGGCCTGGTGCAGATCGGTCCGCACAAAGTCGACCGCAGCAAACTCGATTGGTCGACTGTCGATCAAAATCCACTTTTCTGTCCGGACCCGGCAAGTGTGCAGCCGTGGTCGGACTATCTTGACACGATCCGCAAGAATGGTTCGTCGGTCGGTGCAATTATCGAAGTCGTGGCTGAAGACGTGCCGGTTGGGCTTGGTGCGCCGGTCTACGGCAAACTCGACCAGGATCTGGCATCGGCGATGATGAGCATCAATGCCGTCAAGGGCGTTGAAATTGGCGAAGGCATGAATGCTGCCTGTCTGACGGGCGAGCAAAATGCCGATGAAATTCGCTCCGGACCCGACGGCCAGCCCGCCTTTTTGTCAAACCACGCCGGCGGTGTTCTTGGTGGGATTTCAACCGGCCAGCCGGTCGTCTGCCGGTTTTCCGTCAAGCCGACGTCCTCGATCCTGACGCCGCGCAAGACGGTCGACCGGGATGGCAATGAGACCGAAATCGTCACGAAGGGGCGTCATGATCCCTGCGTTGGCATTCGCGCCGTTCCGGTGGGTGAAGCGATGATGGCGCTGGTCCTGGCCGATCATATTCTGCTGCATCGCGGTCAGTGCGGGTAGTGTTTATTATTCTGCCTTTCGGCAAATTTTCTTTACGGAGCCCCCATGAGCGATACGCCGCCAAGCGGAGCCGAAAATTTCAGCGGTTATACGGTCTGCTACGCCAAGGAGAAGGGCCAGTTCAGGGTTCTCTTGTTAGGGGCGGCGGGCATTGTTTTCACCACGGCTGCGTTTTTTACGGGCAGTGAAATTGTTCTTGCGATTGGCATCGCGGCACTTGCCACAGCCTATTATTTCTATCCTCTGATCGAACACGACCGGCCACGTCTGGGCGCCAATCAATATGGGATATTTATAGAGGGGCTGGGCGTCATCGGATGGCGCTCGATCGAGAAAATCGGGTTGGTGCAGATGGCCGTGCGCACGATCGTGACGCACGAACTCCAAATCAAGTTATCGCAACCGTTGTCGCGGTCCCTGCTTGCGGACTGGAGAAAAATGCCCATGCACCGGTTGTTGATGAAGCTGCCGTGGGCCATGAGCCCCAGCAACACGATCCGGATTGCGCTTGAACCTTTTGGGGATTCGCCTGATGAGATCGAACGAACGCTGATGCGGATGCAAAGGCACTACCGAAGTTAGAGCGGTGGATTCACCTCGGCGGGCTGTTTTCCTCCGGCAGTGGGACTTGGGCGACGGTGAAGGCTTCTTTCTGGCGCCTTGAGACTTCTTCCAGATCGAAGTCCTCAATGGTTTCGTTGAAAAGCCGATACCAGTTCAGCTTGGCATCGAGGTGGAGGAAAACTCCGCCCAGGCCGATTGCAGCGCGATCCATGAAGACGAACTCGCGCGGCACAGTCACCGGCCCGTTGTCCTTCAGCACCCGGCGAACCCGCATCATTTCGGAGCGGCCATATTCGCCAGGCGTGGTCTGATCGGCGATCGTACGTTCGCGATTGTCCAGAAGGGGACCGTAAATGAACTTCGCCCAGATCGTCAGGCCATCGATCAACTCGTTGTTGAGCCCCTTGAAGCCCCATTGCTCGTAGGCTGCCACGACCCGGTCACGGTCGTTTTCCAACAGGCCACGATATAGATTGACGACGCCTTGGACGAATACGGGCGGGAAAGTGCGAATGCAGCCGTAATCCAACAGATTGATCCCTTTCGGACGTGGCCTATTGTCCGTGGCGGCACTTGTTCCCTGCAGTGGACGGTCGGCGTCGGTTCCCTCGCCGTAATCCAACAGATTGATCCCTTGCGGGCGGGACGACTCATCCGAGCTATCGCCAAATACGGTGTAGTTGCCCAAATGCGGATCGCCATGGATGACGCCGTAATGGCTGAAGGGGTACCACCAGGCCTTGAACATCGCGCGCGCGATCTGGTTGCGGTCTTCCAGCGGGTGCTCCTTGAAGCTCAACAGCGGGTTGCCGTCGAGCCAGGTCATGGTCAACAAGCGGCCGGTGGACAGATCGGCATCAATCTCGGGCACCCGGATCATCGGCTCATGTGCAAAAATGGCGCTGTATAAACGTGTGTGGCGGGCTTCCAGGGCGTAGTCCAATTCCTCACGAAGGCGCGAAGAAATCTCGATGAAGATTTCCCTGGTATCGACGCCGGGCTCCATGCGCGCATGGATCTGAAAGACGAGCTTCAACTGGTTGAGGTCGGCTTCGACGGCCGACTGCATATCGGGGTATTGAAGTTTACAGGCCATCTGGCGGCCGTCGAGGCTGGTGGCGCGATGCACCTGGCCAAGCGAGGCAGAAGCTGCCGATTGCAATTGGAAACTTTCAAAGCGCTGCTGCCAGTCGCGGCCCAGTTCCGCGCTCATTCGACGTCGCACGAAGGCGGGGCCCATCGGCGGGGCCTGGCTCTGCAACTGCCCCAGTTCGCGGGCGTACTCCTTGGGCAAGGCTTCGGGGATCGTCGACAGCAATTGCGCGACCTTCATGATCGGGCCTTTCAACCCGCCCAATGCTTTGGCCAAATCGCGCGCGGAGGCGTCCTTATCGAGATCCCGTCCCAACAACCGCTGTCCTGCGTAGCGAGCTGCTACGCCGCCGACGTTGGCGCCGACCTTGGCGTAACGCGACGCGCGCGCGGAAAAGCGATTGTCTTCTTTGCTCATTTAAACGGTTACCAACTTGTTCCAAGAAAAGCGGGCCGCTATGGGCCCGCTGCTTGCAAAAGATACGTTCCAAAGTGCTCCTGGATCAAATCTGAAACCGCTCAAAGCCCGGCTAGCGGGCGGATTCCTCGTCGATCAGGTCGAAGAACTTCTGCGGTCCGCCGGGTCGGGAAAGGTCGACTTCATGGGCAAACACCGGCCCTCCGCGGCGGCGGATATAATAGTGTCCATTGTTGCGACGGGACCGCTTTATTTTGCGAGCACGGTAAGACTTCGCCTTATCGCGCTTGTGATAGCCGCTGTGGGCCTCGGCTGTGGAGCCAGCAACAATGCCCGATGTTGGCAGGCTCAGTGCGGCGACAATCGCTAAAGCTAGTGCGCTGGTAAATGTCTTCAACATCGACTGGACCTTTCGGATTCTGCAGGAAGGCCTGCGTGGGAATTCTCATAGGAATAGTGGTTGCTGAAGAGGAATAGTCCAAGAGCGAACTCTGTGACGATGGTGTGAGATCGATCACGATTGCGTGCCAAATTCGCCTCGGCAGAACGGTTCGATTTGGTCGGAAAGTGCTCTAGCAGGCTGTTGAAAAACTCATGTGGCTCGCGACACCTGTCACTTTTTCGCATTCGGCCAGAAGCGGCGCGCAGCGCGATGTGGGTCCATCGTGCTGAAAGCGCGTCTGCGACATGACGGGCCAGTGCCGCGACGCCGCCGAGGCGAAAAAGTGCGGTGTCCCAAGGGGATGCGGCGAAATTGACTGCCGGACTGCGTTGCGCCGGTTTGCCGTGGGATCCACCACACCTGCACCGGACGCGTCTTGCCGGCAGCCAA